>JAFYQN010000052.1 GCA_017559885.1 Clostridia bacterium | reverse complement strand
TTGATGTTGATTTTCTTGTAGAAATGGGTAAAGAGATTGACCATATTTATAAAAACGACGGCGTTACCAAACTTCTTACGGTTGAGTCATCAGGTATTGCGGTGGCGGTTGCGGCAGGTACGATTATGCATTTGCCCGTAGTTTTTGCCAAGAAAAATAAAACTTCAAACGTATCGGGCGAGATTTATAGCGCAATGGTACATTCATATACCCATAATACCGATTATAAAATTGTGGTTTCTAAAGATTACATAAGCGAGGACGACAAAATTGTTATTATCGACGATTTTCTTGCCAACGGTAAGGCGTTACAGGGTCTTATAGAAATTGTAAACCAAGCAGGCGCCACACTTGTTGGTTGCACCTGCGCTATTGAAAAAGGTTTTCAAGGCGGCGGCGATGCCTTGAGAGAGCAGGGTATAAGGGTTGAAAGTCTTGCCGTAATTGACGAAATGAGTCCTGATGGAATAACCTTTAGAAGATAGGGAGTTTCTACAAAACATTTTTTGGTATGTAATTAAAATTTACATAAATTTTTAAAAAAGAGGAGATCTTTAAAATGAAAAAGATTATCGCACTTCTTCTCGCAGTAGCTATGCTTTTCTGTTTTGCTGGCTGTAGCGCAGAAGACACAAACTCAGGCGCAGAAGCTAAGTCAGACCTTAAAGTTGGATTTATCTTCTTGCACGACGAACAGTCAACCTATGACAAAAACTTCATGGACGCTGCTAAAGCTGCTTGTGAAGAAATGGGCGTTGATTATGCTCAAAAGACTCAAATTCCAGAGTCTAAAGACTGCTATGATGCAGCAGTAGAACTTATCGAAACCGACGGTTGCGATATCATCTTTGCTGACTCTTTCGGTCACGAGTCATTCCTTATTGACGCTGCTAAAAAGTATCCTGATGTAGAGTTCTGTCACGCTACAGGTACACAGGCGCACACAGCAGGTCTTGACAACTTCCACAACGCATTTGCTTCTATTTATGAAGGTAGATATCTTGCAGGTGTTGCTGCAGGTCTTAAACTTAACGAAATGATCGAAGCAGGCGAAATCACCGCTGACAAAGCAAAGATGGGTTATGTTGGCGCATTCACATTTGCTGAAGTTATGTCAGGTTACACTTCATTCTACCTTGGCGCAAAATCTGTTTGCCCAAGCGTAACAATGGACGTTAAGTTCACAGGTTCTTGGTATGACGAGCAAAAAGAAAAAGAAGCTGCTCAGGCACTTATCGCAGGCGGTTGCGTTCTTATCAGTCAGCACGCTGACTCAATGGGCGCTCCTACAGCATGTGAGACTGCAGGCGTTCCTAACGTTTCTTACAACGGTTCAACACTCGCAGCTTGCCCCAACACATTTATCGTTTCTTCAAGAATTGACTGGAAACCATACTTCAAGTATATGATTAGTCAGGTTGAAAAGGGCGAAGCTATCGCTACTGACTGGACAGGTACAATCGAAACAGGTTCTGTTGTTCTTACCGACATTAACGAAACTGCAGCTGCTGAAGGCACCGCTGCTAAGATTGAAGAAGTTAAAGCAAAACTTCTTGATGGTTCAATCAATGTATTTGACACTGCTAACTGGACTGTAGATGGCAAAAAACTCGATTCTTACAAAGCTGACGTTGATACCGACGCTAACTTTGAAAAAGATACCGAAGTTATTAAAGACGGCGTTTTCTATGAATCAGACAAGCGTTCAGCTCCTTACTTTGATATCGAAATCGACGGCATCACACTTCTTGACAGAAACTACGGCTGATAAATAGTTTAATTTTAAGTCTGAGACGGGGAATTTCCTCGCCTCAGACTAATTTTGAAGAAATTGCTATACGGGTATAACAATTTCTTGAGAATTAATTGAACGGAGGTTTAATGTGGATAGACAACCTGCAATAGAACTAAAAAACATAACCAAAAGATTTGGTAAAGTAGTTGCCAATAAAGATGTTAATCTTACTGCGTACCGCGGGGAGATTCTTTCCATTTTGGGTGAAAACGGAAGCGGTAAAACTACCCTTATGAATATGATTTCGGGAATTTATTTTCCCGATGAGGGTCAAATTTTTATTGATGAAAAAGAGGCGGTTATAACCTCGCCTAAAGATGCGTTTTCTTATAAAATAGGTATGATACATCAACACTTTAAACTTGTTGATGTGTTTAGCGCTACCGAAAACATAGTGCTTGGGCTTGAGGATGGTAAGTATAATCTTAAAACCTCTACCGAAGAAATTAAAAAAATAAGCGCTCAATATGGTTTTGACCTTGACGTTGATAAAAAAATCTATACTATGTCTGTTTCAGAAAAACAGACGGTTGAAATTATAAAGGTATTGTATCGTGGCGCTGATATTCTTATTTTGGATGAACCTACCGCAGTACTTACTCCACAAGAGACCGAAAAACTATTTAATATCCTTCGTCGTATGCGTGATGACGGCAAGTGTATTATTATCATTACGCATAAACTTCACGAAGTGTTATCACTTTCTGACCGAGTTTCAGTTCTTCGCAAGGGCGAATACGTGGGCACAGTAAACACTGCCGAAACTACGGAGTCTGAGCTTACCGAAATGATGGTAGGTAAAAAGATAGAACTCAACATTGAGCGCGACGAACCAAAAAATACCGAAGACCGTCTTGTTGTTAATGGTCTTACTTGCGTTGACCGTATGGGCGCAACCGTGCTTGATGACGTATCATTTACCGCAAAAAGCGGTGAAATTCTTGGTATTGCCGGTATCGCAGGTAGCGGTCAGCGAGAATTACTTGAATCAATCGCAGGTCTTCAACATTTGGCAAAAGGTGAGATATTGTATCTTAATCCTAAAACCAACGCAATAGAAAATCTTCGCGATAAAACACCCATGCAAATTAGAAATATGGGTGTAAGATTGTCCTTTGTTCCCGAAGACCGTCTTGGTATGGGTCTTGTAGGCAATATGGATATTGTTGACAATATGATGCTACGTAGTTATTCAAAAGGTCACTCGGTATTCTTAAAACGCAAAAAACCGAAAGACCTTGCTATGAGGATTATCCGCGACCTTGAAGTTGTTACTCCAAGCGCAAGCACACCTGTTCGTCGTCTTTCGGGCGGTAACGTTCAAAAGGTGCTTGTGGGTCGTGAAATTGCGGCGTCACCTACAGTTCTTATGGTGGCATATCCCGTACGTGGACTTGATATCAACTCTTCATATATGATTTACAATCTTCTTAACGAGCAAAAAGCAAAGGGTGTTGCCGTAATATTTGTAGGCGAGGACCTTGACGTGCTTGTAGAACTTTGTGATAGAATTATGGTTATAGGTTCGGGTCGTATTACAGGTGTTGTAGACGGTAGAACCACTACAAAAGAAGAAATTGGTCTACTTATGACTAAATCAAAACAGGAAGGGGAGAATGCTAATGGTTAATAAAAAAGCAATAAAAAAACATCGCGAACCGCCTTTCCACGTTGTAAAGCGCGATGATATGCCTTGGTGGGGCGCATGGGGTATTCGTGTGGCTACCATAATTGCGGCATTCCTTCTTGTAGGTCTTCTTTCAATGGCGCTTTCAGGAAGAAGTCTTTTTGAAACTTACGGAATAATGTTTTCGGGTGTGTTCGGTCGTATTTTTGAAGGCCGTACCATGATGCTTTGGAAATATTTGCAAGAGATTGCTATTTTGTTAGCGTTAGCATTAGCGCTTACTCCTGCTTTCAAAATGAAGTTTTGGAACTGTGGCGCCGAAGGACAAGCGCTTATGGGCGGTTTGGCATCTATTATTTGTATGATTGAATTAGGTCCAAAGTTGCCTTATCCCGTGCTTATAATTGTAATTGCCGTTACAAGTATTGTTGCAGGCGCGATATGGGGCGTTATTCCTGCTATATTTAAAGCAGTGTTTAACACTAATGAAACACTCTTTACCCTTATGATGAACTATATCGCAACACAAATTATTGCATATTACGTTTATATTAAGGGCGGCGGTTCAAACGTTATAAACCCCGTAGAGTACGGCAATTTCCCGGCAGTTGGTAGTAACGACTATTTTGTGAATATAATTTTAGTTGCGGTTATTACTATTGTTATGTTTGTTTATCTTAAATACAGCAAGCAAGGTTACGAAATCTCGGTTGTGGGTGAGAGTCAAAACACCGCAAGATACATAGGTATTAACGTTAAAAAGGTAATCGTTCGTACTATGGTTATATCCGGCGCTTTGTGTGGTGTTACAGGTATGTTGCTTGTAGCAGGTAAAGACCACAGTATAAACGTAAACAGCGTTGGCGGTCAGGGCTTTACCGCGATACTTATGTCTTGGTTGGGACAATTCAATCCGTTTATAATGGCAGTTATGACTGCGCTTGTTGTATTCCTTAGAATCGGTGTTGCCAAGGTTGCAGACACGGCATTACTTAACTCATCTTTCTCGGAAATTATGGTTGGCGTAGTTATCTTGATGCTTGTTGGTTGTGAATTCTTTATAAATTATTCATTCAAGTTTAAACATAACAAGAAGGAGGCAAAAGTATGATTATTCAGTTTATTTGCCGCGCAATACTTCTTGGTGTTCCGCTTCTTTATGGTTCGACAGGTGAGATAGTAACCGAAAAATCAGGTCATCTTAACCTTGGTATCCCCGGTATTATGTATACGGGCGCGATAAGCGGCGTTGTGGGCTCTTTTATATATGAAAATGCTTGTGGTAACGATCTTTCGCGTATGAATCCGCTTCTTGCAGTGCTTATACCGCTTTTATGCGCGATTGCAGGCGCTACACTTATGGGTCTTATATATAGCTTTCTTACCGTTACACTCCACGCAAATCAGAATGTAACCGGTCTTGCGCTCACCACTTTAGGTATAGGACTTGGTAACTTTTTGGGCGCTTCGCTTATTAATATTACAAAGAGCGAGTTGCCCTCAATTGCGCTTACAAAAACAAGTTCTTTCTTTTCGGCAAAACTACCTTTTGCGGATAATTTAGGTTGGTTTGGAGAGTTGTTTTTATCCCACGATTTTCTTACATACCTTGCAATTATAATAGCGTTGGTTGTATCTTTTGTGCTTAACCGTACGCGCGTTGGTCTTAATCTTCGCTCGGTAGGTGAAAATCCTGCCACTGCGGATGCCGCAGGTATAAACGTTATAAAATATCGTTACCTTGCTACCTGTATTGGTAGCGCGATTGCAGGTCTTGGTGGACTTCAGTACGTTATGGCGTATGCAACAGGTGTGTGGTCGAACAACGCTTTTGGTGACCGCGGTTGGATGGCGATAGCACTTGTTATCTTTGCCCTTTGGAAACCTTCAATGGCAATTGTTGGTTCGTTCCTTTTTGGCGCGCTTTGTAACGCTAACAACTATATTCAAGGTCTTGGTACCGAAACACAAGAACTTTTCAAAATGTTACCATACGTTGTAACAATTGTTGTTCTTATCATTACAAGTATGCGTAAAAAGAGAGAGCATCAACCCCCTGCAAACTTAGGTCTTAACTACTTTAGAGAAGAACGTTAAATTAAAATCGGATGTGAATTTTCACATCCGATTTTTGTTTTTGACTTTACTGTAAATATGTGGTATACTAATTAGTAGTTGTTTTTTAGGAGGCGTTATTTTGGCTTTGAATGATAACAAAAATAAATTAACAGCAGGCATTAATGTTTTGTTCGATTCGGGTAATGGGTTTGATGTTGTGCTAAAACATACTGGTGAGAAACTTGTTGAGGAAAACAACTTTTTGTTAGAAATTCCCGATAATGTAAAAGCTGTGCGTATGTGTTTTGAAAACAGCGAACTTTTTTTGCTTAAAAACTTTGTTGTTTTTTCGGACCACAATAAGTTGGATTTTTGGGGTAATTATATCAGTAAAGATGAAAATTCAAGCGATTTGTTATTCTTTAATAACGACCCTTGCGTAGAGTTTAATGTTACCGAAGAACAAAGAACTGTCAGAATTAAATTTAAGTTCGTTACGGTTTTGTTAAGTGATGAAAACGAAATTTCGTTAGGTGACGATGATAGCGAACTTAGCGATATAGATTTATCAGACGGCGAAGACGTTGAACATTACAAAAAACTTGTTATTGCGCTTAACAACGCCTTGGCGCAAAAAAACAACATTATTGATGAAAAAGATAAAAAGTTAGATAAACTTGGCGAGGAATATATAAACACCTATAAGGCGTATGCAAACATTGCCAACAGTTCTTATTGGCGTATTACATATATTCCAAGAAAAGCAACAGAAATAATAAAAAACACACTTGCTAAAATACCGTTTCTTATTAAATCGGTTATATATCTTAAAGGATTTTTGCGCGGCGGATTTAAAGGCGGTAGAGCGCAACTTGATGATTATATACTTTCACTTACGGGTGGCAAACCTGACCATTCTATAATAACCAAAGCGGTTAGAAAAGAGCAAGAAAAGACCAAATTCTCCAAGAAGGTTAAGTTTAGCGTTTTGGTACCGCTTTATAATACTCCCGAAAACTTCTTGATAGAAATGATAGAATCGGTGCAAAAACAAACCTATCGCAATTGGGAATTATGTCTTGCCGACGGTAGCACAGAAGACTTTGCTTACGTTGGAAACTTGTGCAAAAAACTTGCAAAAAAAGATAAGCGTATCGTATACAAAAAATTAGAAAAGAACCTTGGCATATCTGAAAATACAAACGAATGTATAAAAATGGCAACGGGCGATTATATTGCGCTATTTGACCATGATGACGTTTTGCATCCTTCGGCATTGTTTGAATGTATGAAACAAATATGCGATAACGGCGCAGATTATCTTTATACCGATGAAGCAACATTTTTGGGCGATGATATAACCGAAATAATCACGTTCCATTATAAACCTGACTTTTCGCCATATAATTTGCTTGCTAACAACTATATATGTCATTTTTCTGTATTTTCAGCAAAACTTATTGACAAGGTTGGTATGTTTAGAAATGAATATGACGGTAGCCAAGATCACGATATGATTTTGCGCCTTACCGATGCCGCAGAAAACGTAGTGCATATACCGAAATTGTTGTATTTTTGGCGTTCGCACGCCAATTCGGTTGCTATGGATATTAATTCAAAGGCATACGCAATCAAAGCAGGTCAAAATGCGGTACATGACTTCTTGCTTACCAAAGGTATTAATAGTGAAGTTAGCAGTTCACCGGCATTTCCAACCATTTATCGCATAAAATATGACATTAAAGATAATCCGTTGGTTTCTATAATTATTCCAAACAAAGATCACTATGAAGATTTGTTTAGATGTGTGAGTTCTATAAAAGAAAAATCCACCTATAAAAATTACGAAATTGTGATTGTTGATAACGGAAGCACTGAACAAGACGTTAAGCAGTATTATATCGAACTTGAAAAAGAAAATAACGTTAAGGTGTTATCGTACGATTATCCGTTTAACTATTCCGCAATAAACAATTATGCCGTTTCAAGTTGTGATGGCGACTATTTATTGTTGCTTAACAACGATACCGAAGTAATCACTCCCGAATGGATTGAGGAGTTGTTAATGCTTGCTCAAAAGGATGATGTAGGCGCAGTAGGTGCAAAACTGTTCTTTGCCGATAAAACGGTGCAACACGGCGGTATTGTTTTAAAATTAGGACAAGATCGTATAGCAGGGCACAGTCACATGGGCGCCGATTACAGAAATCCCGGCTATATGGGTAAAATGTTTTACACCCAAAACATAAGCGCGGTAACTGCCGCTTGCCTTATGGTAAAAAAATCAAAATATCTTGAAGTGGGCGGTTTTGATGAAGAACAACGCGTCGCTTACAATGACGTTGATTTTTGCTTGAAATTGGATAGGTCGGGACTTAAAAACATATTTAATCCTTTCTGTGAAATGTATCATTACGAATCTCGCAGTCGAGGTCTTGACACCAAGAGTGAAAATACCGAAAGATTTATAGACGAGGCAGCATACTTTAAAGAAAAGTGGAAAGAAAAATTAGAAGCAGGGGACCCATACTATAATCCTAACTTTTCACTTGATGCAAGTTATGAACTAAAATAAATTAAAAAGAGTCGATTATATCGGCTCTTTTTTACTTTTTTTCGATAAAATAGGTGACTTAACTGAAAAATTGATAAATTTTTGACAATTTTTTCAAAAAAACAAAATTTTCTTGTTTACTTTTTGAATTAAAAGTGTTATTATATATCCGTATGAGACTGTCTTTATGACATTGACTCTCGAATTAAATTTTTTGGAGGAATTTTAACATGGCAAGAAAGTTTAAAACCATGGATGGTAACAACGCTGCGGCTCACGTTTCTTATGCGTTTACCGAAGTAGCAGGTATTTATCCTATTACACCATCCAGCCCAATGGCAGACTATGTTGACCAGTGGTCAGCACAGGGCCTAAAAAACATCTTTGGAACAAAGGTTAACGTTGTTGAAATGCAGTCCGAAGCAGGCGCTGCAGGTACAGTTCACGGTTCACTCGCAGCTGGTGCTCTTACCACAACATTTACCGCTTCACAGGGTCTTCTTTTGATGATTCCTAATATGTACAAAATCGCAGGCGAATTGTTGCCTTCAGTTTTCCACGTATCAGCTCGTTGCGTAGCAAGCCATGCGCTTAACATCTTTGGCGACCACTCTGACGTATATGCTTGCCGTCAGACAGGTTTTGCTATGCTTGCTGAATCAAACACACAAGAAGTTATGGACCTTGGTGCAGTAGCACACTTGGCAACCATTAAGGGCCGCGTACCATTCATCAACTTCTTTGATGGCTTCCGTACTTCACACGAGCTTCAAAAGATTCAGGTTTGGGATTTTGAAGACCTTAAAGAA
>JAFYQN010000051.1 GCA_017559885.1 Clostridia bacterium | reverse complement strand
TTACGTCGTCTATACGGCTAACGTACCAGAAATAACCGTCTTCGTCACGCCAAGCGGTATCGCCTGTGTGATACATACCGTCGTGCCAAGCTTCGTTTGTTTTTTCGTCGTCAAGATAATATTCCTTAAACAAACCGCAAGGTACGTCATCTTTTGTATGAATAACAATTTCGCCTGTTTCACCATCGGCTACAGGGTTGCCGTCGAGGTCAACTATATCAACGTCATACTGTGGAGACGCTTTACCCATGGCGCCGATTTTTGGTGTAGTGCCGACAAGGTTTGCAATAGTAAGGGTGGTTTCAGTTTGACCGAAACCTTCCATTATTTGAAGACCTGTTGCCTTTTCAAACTGTTTAAACACTTCGGGATTAAGCGCTTCACCAGCGGTTGTCATGTGGTGGATTGATGATAAATCATAATTTGATAAATCTTCTTTTATAAGCATACGAAGCATTGTAGGCGGAGCGCAGAAGGTTGTGATGCCGTAATTTGCAAACATAGGCAAAATGTCTGCCGCATCAAATCGGTCAAAGTCGTATACAAATACTGCGCCTTCACAAAGCCATTGACCGTAAAGTTTGCCCCAAAGCGATTTGCCCCAACCTGTGTCGGAGATGGTAAGGTGGAGTCCGTCGCGTTCGCAACAATGCCAGTATTTAGCGGTTACAAAATGACCTAAAGCGTATGTGTGCGCGTGAGCCGCCATTTTTGGGTTGCCGGTAGTACCTGAGGTAAAGAACATAAGAGCAGCTTCGTTGCCGGCCGATGCATCTTGTGGACGGTCAAACTTGCCCGAGAAAAGTTTATAATCGCTATCAAAATCGTGCCAACCGTCACGTTTGCCGCCAACCATAATAAGTTGTTCTACTTGAGGGCAATTCTTTGCGGCTCTTTCGGCAATTTCGGCGGTGTCGCCGTCGGCGGTACAAACAAGCGCTTTTACGCCTGCCGCATTAAAACGATACTCAAAGTCGTGGTCTTTAAGTTGGTTTGTAGCAGGGATTGCCACGGCGCCAAGTTTATGAAGCGCGGTCATACAGAACCAGAACTGATAATGTCTTTTTAGTACAAGCATTACCTTGTCGCCACGTTTAATACCAAGTGAAGTAAAGTAGTTTGCCACTTGGTTAGAGGCGCGTTTCATATCTTTAAATGTAAAGCGACGTTCTACCTTGTTTTTATCAAGGTGAAGCATTGCAAGTTTTTCGGGGTATTTGTCGGCAATGCCGTCAACAATATCAAAACCAAAGTTAAACTGGTCGGTGTTTTTAAATTTGATATCTTTGAGAGCGCCTGTTTCGTCTTCGATAGTTTCAATAAACTTTTCGCAAACGAGTTGCTCGGTCTTTTTGGTTGACACAATACTCTTTCTTACAACGTCTTCCTTGGTGTCTTCGCCCGGAAGAACCACGGCGCAAAATACGCAGTCAGCGCCATCTACGGCAATCATACCGTGTGGGGTAGAAGAGTTATAATAAATGCTGTCGCCCTCGTGCAAAATTTCGGTGTGCTCACCGATTTGTACTTTAAGCGAACCGCTTAAAATAAAGTCAAACTCTTGACCTGAGTGTTTAGTAAGATGAATAGGTTTGTTTTGTTGAGAAGCCGAGTATTCATATCTTACAAAGTAGGGTTCAGCGATTTTATCCTTGAATTTTGGAGCCAAGTTAGTAATATCGATGCCGTCTTCTTTAGCAGTCTTTTGACCGCCACCTTTACGGGTTACGGTATAACTTGAAAGTTTTGCAGATTTACCTTCCAACAACTGTGTCATTTCTACGTCAAATGCAAGAGCGCATTTGTGTATAAATGTAAAAGGAAAATCAATAATTGCATTTTCATAGTCTACATATTGTTGTTCGGTTACTTCAGTTTTCTCTGCCATTTGGGCAATAGACCAACCCATAATTTCGCGCATTTCCTTAATTCGTGCGGCAATCTCCATAAGTTGTTGTTTTGCGGTGTTGGTTTGCATTTTAATCAATCTTCCTTTCAAAATAAAATAAAAAATAAAACACCCGTCTCAAAAACTTTGAGACGGGTGATAATAAACACTCGCGGTACCACTCAAATTGCAACCTTTAGGTTACCACTCTCGGAATCAAACAATTCCTATGCCTTTACGCAGCAATCACGGAAGGTATCTACTAAGTAAAAAACTTTTCGGGCCTTCAGCTCGGAAGTGATGGGCATTTTAAAACATTTGTTGCTGTCTTGCACCAACCGACAGTTCTCTGAAAACGTAAATTTTAAGCCGTCTTCGTCATAGCTTTTTAAAATTTTTTCACATTTTAACACAACACAAGCGCCAATGTCAAGTGTTTTTCGAAAAAAAGTCTTTATTTTTTGGAACCTGGTATGTATAATATAATGTATATTATTTTAGGGGATATGTTATGCGTATTGTTGTAAAATTAGGCACAAGCACACTCGCTCACGGCACGGGACATCTTAATATTCGTCGCGTGGAAGAGATATGCAAGGTAATAAGCGATATAAAAAATGCAGGCGACGAGGTTATTATGGTATCTTCGGGCGCTATCGGTATGGGTGTGGGCAAGTTGTCGCTCAAATCAAAACCCACCGATATACCAACCAAACAGGCGGCGGCAGCCGTAGGTCAGTGCGAACTGATGTATACATACGACAAACTCTTTTCGGAATATAATCACACCGTAGCGCAACTTCTTATGACGGGCGCCGACCTTAAAAATGAAGAGAGGCATCAAAATTTCAGTAATACATTAAATCGTCTTTTAGAACTTGGCGCAATACCCATTATAAATGAAAACGACACTGTCGCTACCGAAGAAATAGTAATTGGCGATAACGATACTTTAGCGGCAATAGTTGCCGAAAGCATTGGCGCCGACGTGCTTATATTGTTTTCTGATATCGACGGTCTTTATACCGCCGACCCACATAAATTCGCGGACGCAAAACTTATTGAGTTTGTTGATAATATAGATGAAAACATTATCGCTCTTGCAGGCGGCAAAGGTTCGTCGCTTGGAACCGGCGGTATGGTAACAAAACTTGAAGCGGCAAAAATTTGTATGGCGTGCGGATGCGATATGATTATCACAAACGGTAATAATCCGTCAAGTTTATACGATGTAGTCGAAGGTAAAAACGTAGGTACTAAATTTTCAGGGAAGTAATATAATGATAAAAATGTTAACTGCGGCTCGCGCCGCAAAACCGAGCGTGGCGGCGCTTACAACCGAGCAAAAGAATAACGCGCTTTATAAAATGGCAAACGCCCTCGAGCGTAACTGTCAAAAAATTCTTGATGCTAATAAAATAGATTGTGACAACGCTCGCGGTAAGATAAGCGACGTTATGATTGACCGTCTTATGTTAAACGCCGATAGAATAAAGGGGATGGCTGACGGCATACGTGACGTAGCAAAATTACCTGACCCCGTAGGTCACACATTAAAAGAATATATTCGCCAAGATGGGCTTAAGATAACAAGGGTATCTGTACCTGTTGGTGTTATTGCTATTATATACGAATCTCGCCCAAACGTTACAAGCGATGCGGCGGCATTAGCGCTTAAAAGCGGTAACGTTTGTGTGCTTCGCGGCGGTAAAGAAGCGTTTAATTCGGCATGCGCTATAGTAAACGCTTTGCGCGAGGGCTTGCACGAGGCAAATGTTACTGAAGACGCTATAAACCTTGTAACCGATACAACGCGTGAAAGTGCGACTGGGCTTATGAAGGCGAACGGTTATGTTGATATGCTAATTCCTCGTGGAGGAGCAGGTCTTATAAACGCTTGTATCAACAATGCTACCGTGCCATGCATACAAACAGGTACAGGTATATGCCATATATATGTTGAAAAAACTGCCAATTTAGATATGGCGGTAAGCATTATCAACAACGCAAAGACAAGTCGTCCAAGCGTTTGCAACGCGGCAGAGGTTTTGCTTGTTGATGATGATATAAAGGAGAAAATACTACCTATTATATATAGTAAGTTGGTAGTCGAAAGAAAGACCGGCGGACAAATTCCGGTGGAACTTCGCCTAGATGACAGCGCGGCAAAGGTTATTGACGGTACGATGGCGGGTGACGCTGATTTTGATACCGAGTTTTTGGATTATATACTTGCGGTAAAATGCGTAAGTGGCGTAGCCGAGGCGGTAGAGCATATTTCTGCCCACTCAACAGGACATAGTGAAGCAATAATTTCAAAAGATGAAGATGCTATTGCCAAATTTACCGCTATGGTAGATAGCTCTGCGGTTTACGTTAACGCATCCACCCGATTTACCGACGGTGGCGAGTTCGGTTTGGGTTGTGAAATGGGTATCTCCACCCAAAAACTTCACGCTCGCGGACCTATGGGACTTGAGGAACTCACTACATATAAATATGTAATAATTGGTGAAGGTCACACAAGATAGGTGATAATATGAAATATGGATTTATAGGTTGCGGCAATATGGGCGGCGCGCTTATTCGCGCGGCGGCTAAACAAACAAAAGATATAATGATTGCCGATTTTGATACCCAAAAGGCAACCGCGCTTGCAAGTGAACTAGGTTTGGTTGTGGGTGATAATAAACAAATCGCATCAGAGTGCGATAGAATTTTCCTTGGTGTAAAACCACAGGTTATGGCCGAAATGCTAGGCGATATAAAGGATATATTGTCAGATAAAAAGCCGGTCCTTATATCAATGGCGGCAGGTCTTACTACAAAAAAGATAAAAGAACTCGCAGGTTGCGCTAGCGTAATTCGCATTATGCCAAACACACCTGTTAGCGTTGGCGAGGGTGTAATTCTTTATTGCTCAAACGATGTATCTGACAGTGTGTTGGAAGACTTTGTAAGCGATATGCAGTATAGCGGTAAGCTTTACAAAATTGACGAAGATCTTATGGATGCCGGTTGTAGCGTATCGGGTTGCGGTCCCGCTTTTATGTATACATTTGCGTCGGCAGTAGCAAAAGGCGGTGTGGAGTGCGGACTTAGCGAATCACAGGCGATAGAGTTTGCGGCGGCTACTATGATGGGCGCGGCAAAGATGTTGCTTGACAGTGACAAAACCCCCGACGAGTTAACCTCTGCCGTTTGTTCAAAGGGCGGTAGCACCATAGAGGGTGTCACAGTGCTTAAAAACAGTGAATTTGCAAATATAGTTGCCGACTGTATCAAAGCGGCGTACAAACGAAATCAAGAACTAGGCAAATAAATTAAAGACGCAGTCTATTGACTGCGTCTTCTTTTTCGCCTTACTCGGTTTATATGTCTTTCAAAATCTCCGTTGTTTATAAACTCTGCAAGTACCAGTTGATTAAAATATGGTACGCTACACGAATAAAAACCAACGTTTTTTTGATAAAGTTCTATCATATTTTCGGGTAGTAACATATATGCCACTCTTACCGATGGCGAAACGGTTTTTGTAAAGGTATTTACATAAATTACGTTGTTTCCGTTCGATAGTGAAAATACCGTTTCTTCTGACTTTTTAAGTAGCGTGAATTCCGATTCAAAATCATCCTCTACTATAATGCGGTTGCCTGTGTGCGCCCAACGAATATATTCGCGTTTTTTTGATGCGCTTGCGGTAATGCGACTGGGATAACTGCGGTAAGGGGTTATGTGTAAAACTGTCGCAGG
>JAFYQN010000050.1 GCA_017559885.1 Clostridia bacterium | reverse complement strand
TTAAAAAAGGTGCAGTTATTATAGATGTCGGGATCAACCGTACAGAAGACGGAAAGCTTTGCGGAGATGTAAATTTTGCCGAGGTAGAGCCTAAGGCTTCTTATATAACTCCGGTTCCCGGTGGAGTAGGTCCTATGACCATTGCAACCCTTATGCAAAACACACTTACCGCTGCAAAGCGACAGAATAATTTGATTTAGGTGATTTTTTGAAATACCGAATTTTAACGGCGTTTGTTATGCTTACCGCGCTTTTATGCATTTGCATCACGGCAAACGCCTCTACTTATGATTATACAATATCTCTTGGCGACAATTTCATATCGGTAAAATCGGGCGATAATATGGACACAATTGCTCAAAAGCTTGATATGACTACCGCAGAATTTAACTCATATTTTAAACAAAACGGACTTGTATTTTTTTCAATATCCGATGATAAAAAATCTCAGATAAAAATCTCTACTTTTTCCAACAACTTTTCATCCGAAGTCGGTGACATTTCAACGCTTGACGAAAAAGGACTTTTAGAGTTTGCAAAAAGTTTTAGTACAGAGCCCGAAAGCACGAGTACTATTGTTTCAAATAATGGTAGAAAATTTATACTCGTAAAATGCAACCATGAAAATAATGGTAGTATTTACACCACCACACAATACATTACCATTTTCGACAACAAAACTTTTTATATTACAGGATACAATGACGGCGAGTCTACCTCGGATGAAATAACTTCTGCTTTCAAAAGTTTCAATCTTATTGAAAATACCGACACACCCACAAATTACTCGTGGTATATAACCTTAACGATTGCAGGCGTTGTTATATTTTCAGCGCTCGCAATAATCATGGTTGTACAAATAGTAAGGTCGCATTTAAAAGAAAAAAAGGAACAACAATATGAATCTTAAAAAACTCTTATCACTTGCAATTAGCTTTACAATATTGTTGTGTTGCACCGCTTGCGACAAAGGTTCTATTGTATCTGATTATACTTCAACAATCACCGAAATTTATGAAGAAGAAACCGAAATTATAGATAACACAAGCAGCAATGATTCAACCCCCCAATCCACAATTACTTCTACTCCCTCGGTTGAAAGCGTTATACCCGACATACCGCAAGAAGTACCGGAGGAAGAAACCGAATCAAATGAAACGGGGTACGAATTTTATTTTGACCACATTGAATCGGTTGACTACTTTTGTGTAAAAAACATCCCTAACAGCGATATCGTATACGCTATAACCGATATCATTGCCGACACAAAAGACAATATTGCAATAGGTTGCAAACTCTTTTGTGATGACAGTAACGTAAAAATCAGTAACAAAACGGTAACTATCCCCTACTCATACAAACAACAAAACAAAATAGTTACCGTTACCGTACGATACTCGCTTACAGGTCAAAGCAAAAACTTTACCCTACAATATTACGACGATTGGCCAATGGTTTGGGAGGATGAATTTGACGGTAACTCAATCGACTTTACCAAATGGGATTTCCGACCCGATTGGCTACGCGATAAAGGATACGTAAATTATTGGGACAAAAGCACAATGTTTGTTGACGGCAACGGTAACCTTGTAAGCCGCGCAACACCCGGTAAAAAAACCGTTTGGGATAAAGATTCAAAATCCTACAAAGAAATCGACGCCTATCTATCGGGCGCGATAAGTACAAAAGGTTTGTTTGAGTCAACATACGGTTATTACGAAACGAGAGTAAAACTTCATCACCAAACAGGTATGTGGGGCGCATTTTGGCTAATATGCGGCGATATGGACACCGACGCTCCTGCCGATAAATCCAGTGTAAACGGCTGTGAACTTGACGTATTTGAATCTCTTTTTAATTACGGTGGCGTAACCCAAAACATACATTGGGACGGATTTATGGGAAACACCGTTTCTTTAAAAAGCAACGGCTACGTAACCTATATAGACACCTATGATAACGACTATCATACCTTTGCTCTTAGTTGGACACCTAATGAATTTGTATTTTTGGTAGACGGCATAGTAACAAGACGTACTACTGCGGCCGGCGTATGTGACCAACCCGGTTATATGATTATAAGTACCGAGTGCGGTACTTGGGCTGGCAAATGGGTGTTAGGAGAAGGCGAATATTCTGATATGCTCGTAGATTATGTAAGAGTATATCAAAGTCCGACGAATACTTACAAATAAAGCGGTGAAAATTATGAAAATAAAAAATATTGTTTGCATTATTTTATGTGTTACTTGTTTGCTTTGTACCGTTTCGTGCGCGCAAAATAACAACGTTTCACAAGTTAAAATTGATGACGCTCTTGCAAAACTATACGGTTTTAGTAAGATTGAGGGTGTAAATTACTACTGTGTAAAAAACACGCCAAAAAGCGATTCTATTTACGCTATATCAAGCGTTATTACCGACTCGCCCGAAAAAACTGACATACCACTTAAAATTACTTGTGAAAATGAAGATATTATAATAGACGGTAACGTAATCACCGTACCGTACAAATACGCAAAATGGCACAAATCGGTAAAACTTAACGCGCTACATGAAGCAACAGGCGCAAGTGTTGATTTTACCATTAAGTTGGAAAAGAAATGGGAACTTGTGTTTGAAGACGATTTTGAAGGCACCGAACTTAATACCGACGTTTGGAACGTTTGGGATTTTGCCGACTGGCAGTATTATTACTCGCCCGACTCAATCTTCCTTGACGGCAACGGAAACCTTGTAAACCGTATGCAAATCAATGAAACCGAACACCCGGAATATGGCTACACCAAGCAAACAGGCGCTATCACCACCCTTGATAAGTTTGAAAACACCTACGGTTACTATGAAATCCGTATGATTCCAAACCTCACTTCAGGTCTTTGGAGCGCATATTGGTTAGTTGCAGGTGATATGAGTGATAAAGACGCCGCTGACGACGGCACTGCCGAAAACGGTTTTGAGGTAGATATTGTTGAAACCTACTACTACCGTAACGACCCCGCGCAAACAATACATTGGGACGGCTACTACAACGAACAAACCAAGTCAAAGTCGTTTAGTATGTCAGGTCTTGACCATATTTTTGACGGTGATTACCACACCTTTGCATTCCGTTGGAGTCCTGATGAATACGCCTTTTTGATTGACGGCGTCGTGACAAGCAGAACAAGTGAAATGGGTATTTGCAACCTTCCTGCATATTTGCTTGTCAGCGCGCATTACGGTAAAGCAGGCGACCTTGTTTTACAACCGGGCGAATACTCGGATATGATTGTTGACTACGTAAAAGTTTACCAAAGTCCTGCCGATTAAACTCACAAAGCCACCGAAATTTCGGTGGCTTTGTTAATATAAAAATAAGAGTATTTGCGAGCATTTTAAAGAAAATGAGAGCAATTAAAAGTTTATTAAATTTTCCCATAAAATTACTGGCAAAATTTCTACATTTTTTGCAAAATTTACTTGACTTTTAACGCATTTACCTTTATCTTTATATTATTAATATTATATTAATTTAACGCATCTGTGTAGAAAGACGGTCGGTACTAATGTGTGCCGTAGTCCACGTTTTGTAGGACTATGAAAAACCCTTTGTCAGGGCACACAAACAAACGATCGGGGTATCGCGCAGGGGTAATGCGGTTTTCCGCAAATTTACTACTGTCGACACTTGGGTGTTTGACAAAGGGGGATGTGGTTAAATGACCAAACAAAATATCATAGAACTTAAAGACATCTTCGTTTCCTTCGGTGAAGAAAAGGTGCTTGACGGACTTAACCTTGATATCAAGGATAAAGAGTTTATTACTCTTTTGGGTCCTTCAGGTTGTGGTAAAACAACCACCTTGCGAATAATCGCGGGCTTTTTGGACGCTGACGCAGGCGAAGTTGTTTTTGAAGACAAAAATATAAATGGTGTGCCGTCGTACAAGCGTCAGGTTAACACCATTTTTCAGCGTTATGCGCTTTTCCCACACCTTAACGTATACGAAAACGTTGCGTTTGGTTTAAGGGTAAAAAAATTAAAGGAAAAAGAAATTAAAGAAATCGTTACCGAAATGTTGCACCTTGTAAACCTTGACGGTTTTGAAAAGCGTAGCATCTCCACCCTTTCGGGCGGTCAACAACAACGCGTTGCAATCGCTCGCGCTATTGCAAACAAGCCAAAGGTATTGCTTCTTGACGAGCCGCTTGCCGCGCTTGACCTCAAACTTCGCAAAGATATGCAAAAAGAACTTCGTCGCATCCAGCGTCAACTTGGTATCACATTTGTATTCGTTACCCACGACCAAGAAGAAGCTCTTACAATGTCTGACCGCGTTGTCGTTATGAACAAGGGTAAAATACAACAAATCGGCACGCCTCAAGATATATACAACGAGCCCGAAAACGCTTTTGTTGCCGACTTTATAGGCGAGTCAAACATTCTTGACGGCATTATGCGCGACGATTTTGTTGCCGAATTTTCGGGTCACGTGTTTGACTGCCTTGACAAAGGTTTCGACAAAAACGAAAACGTTGACGTAGTTGTTCGCCCCGAAGACGTGGATATCGTACCCGCAGACAAAGGTATGCTCAAAGGCACCGTAACATCGGTTGACTTTTTGGGCGTTCATTATGAAATCATTGTTGACATCGGCGGCTTTAAGTGGATGATACAAACCACCGACGAGTGCTTTGTTGGCGATAACGTGGGTCTCTTTATAGAGCCAGACGCTATTCATATTATGAAAAAATCAGAATACTCGGGTCTTTACGGCGACTACAGTACCTATAGTGAAGAAATGGAACATCTTTCGGATATTACGGAGGATGACGATGAATAAAAAAAGTTTTGGCAGCCGTATTGTTGCTGCGCCCTATATGGTATGGGCGGCAATATTTATTGTTGTGCCTTTGCTTATTATGGCGTACTTTGCATTTACTGACGGCTCGGGTAATTTTACTGTCGATAACTTTATGCAGATTGCCCGATTCAAAAAAGCATTTGCCCTTTCGATTATTTATGCCGTTATCGCTACTATAATCACACTTTTACTCGCCTACCCTATGGCGTATTATATGACCAAGTTAAAAATTAGCAGTCAACGTATGGTTATGATGCTTATTATGCTTCCTATGTGGATGAACTTTCTTATCCGTACATATTCTTGGATAACCATACTCGCAAACACAGGTCTTATAAATAAGTTTTTAGGTCTTTTTGGAATAGGACCTCTACAACTTATAAACACACCCGGCGCGGTAATTTTGGGTATGGTGTACGACTTTATTCCCTATATGATTTTGCCTATTTATACCGCAATGTCAAAGATAGATAATTCCTTGCTTGAAGCGGCAAGCGACCTTGGTTCTAACAGTTGGTCACGAATTCGTCGCGTTATTATGCCGCTATCACTTCCGGGTGTAATATCGGGCATTACTATGGTTTTTGTGCCAAGCATAAGTACATTTTACATCTCTCAAAAACTTGGCGGCAACAAAGATATGCTTATAGGCGACGCTATCGAATACCTGTTTAATACAGGTCCTCAGTACTACAACGTTGCGTCAACACTATCGCTTATACTTATGGTAATGATACTTGTTTGCACACTTATTATGAATAGGTTTGGCGACGATGAGGAGGTTGTTGTATGAAAACTCTCTCACGTCTTTATATCGGTTTAATTCTTTTGTTTTTGTATGCTCCCGTTGCGGTAATGATTGTTTTTTCATTCAACTCAGGCGGTAGCGTATGGGTTTTTGAGGGCTTTTCACTCGACTGGTACAAAGGTCTTACAACCAACACATCAATGCTTACGGCGCTCGAGCACACACTTATTATTGCGATACTTTCATCAGTTATATCTACCGTTATGGGCACTGCTGCATCGGTTGGTATTTTGGCGCTTAGAAAACGAGTAAGTCGAAGCGCTGTTATGAGCGTTACAAATATTCCTATGATGAATGCCGACATCGTAACAGGCGTTTCGCTAATGTTATTGTTTGTGTTTATCGGTAATTTATTTACGCTAAAAGAGTCACTTGGTTTCTTTACAGTGCTTGCGGCGCACATAACCTTTAACCTACCCTACGTTATATTGTCGGTTATGCCACGACTAAGAGCCACCGATATGAGTTTGCACGAGGCGGCGCTTGACCTTGGTTGCACACCTACTCAATCATTCTTTAAGGTTATATTGCCCTCTATTTCCACCTCTATTTTCACAGGTGCAATAATGGCATTTACCCTATCTCTTGATGACTTTGTTATCAGTTATTTTACCTGCGGTCATTATCAAACATTACCTATCGTAATCTATAATATGACCAAAAAGACCGTAACACCTGACGTTTACGCGCTTTCCACACTTATATTCCTCGCGGTATTTGTGTTGCTTATTCTTTACAACGTGTTACAATCCAAAGCAGAATCAAGGAGGGGTTTTAATGTTTAAAAAATTTCTTTCCTTGCTTATAGTTTTAGTGCTTTGCGTAACTCTTTGCAGTTGTGGCTACGAATATCAAAATCCCGAACTTCAGTGCAAGTACACTCGAGAACTTGCAGGCACCGAACTTAACGTTTACAACTGGGGCGAATACATCTCCGATGGTAGCGAAGGTTGTATGGACGTAAACCGTGAGTTTGAGCGCCTTACAGGCATCAAGGTTAACTACACCACATTTGAAAGTAATGAAACAATGTACTCTCAACTTAAAAACGGTGGCGTTAGTTATGATATTATCATACCGTCTGATTACATGATAGGACGCCTAATATCAGAAGATATGCTCGAAAAAATTGATATGTCGCGCGTTAGCAATTATCAATATATATCTGATAAATACAAAGGTCTTTATTTTGACCCTGCGCAGGAATACTCTGTGCCATACAATGTTGGTATGGTTGGTATTATCTACAACAGCGCGCTAATCGATGAACCACAGCATTCGTGGGGCGCATTATGGGACGAAAAGTATAAAAACATGTCCCTTAACTTCAACAACCCACGCGATGGTTTTATGACCGCACAAAAGCTGTTAGGGTTTAGTCTAAACACCACAAACGAAAAAGAATGGGATATGGCTTGCGAAAAGCTTAAGGCGGGCAAAAGCGTACTCCAGTCTTACGTTATGGATGAAATCTACGGCAAACTTGAAACAGGTGAAGCCGCTATCGGTCCTTATTACGCAGGCGACTATATCGTTATGAAGGAAGTAAACGAGGATTTAGAGTTTTTCTACCCGCAAGAAGGCACCAACATTTTTGTTGACTCTGTTTGTATTCCAAGTTGTGTAAAAAACTATGACGCGGCATTGCTTTATATCAATTTCCTTCTCGAACCCGAAATCGCCCTTGCAAATGCCGAATATATCGGTTATGCATCTCCTCATACTGCCGTAATAAACAACCCCGACTATCACGAGTATTTGGGTGAAGAGTTTTACAACATCCTTTATCCCGATATGGAGGCCCTTTATCCCGGCGATAGCGCGCTCCCCGAAAACGAGCGCAAGGTTGAATATTACCACGACCTGCCCGAAAGCGTACGTATGCACTACGAAAACTTATGGCTTGATTTAAAACTTTATTAAAGTATAAAACCCTGTATTTTACAGGGTTTTATTTTTTGTACTTGTTGACTTTATTATAAATATATAATATAATATTAAAATCTTTAAAGACAGGAGGGCAATTTAATATGTATGAAATCGTAACAAAAAAAGCGCTTAACCACACCGTTACGCAGATGGAAATTAAAGCGCCTCTTGTTGCAAACAAGGCGCTCCCTGGTCAGTTTATTATTTTACGTGTTGATGAATGTGGAGAGCGTATACCACTAACCGTTGCAGGTGTCAACAAACCTAACGGTACTGTTAAAATAATTTTTCAAATAATTGGTGCCACCACATTTAAATTAAATCAAAAAAATGCAGGCGAATATATACAAGACTTTGTTGGTCCTTTAGGTGAGCCCACACACCTTGACGGACTTAAAAAGGTTTGTATTATAGGCGGTGGCGTTGGTTGCGCTATTGCTATGCCCGTAGCCGAAGCGCTTCACAATCAAGGTGCCGAGGTTACAAGTATAATTGGCTTTAGAAATAAAGACCTCGTTATACTTGAAGACGAGTTTAAATCTTGCTCTGACACCTTACATGTTATGACCGATGACGGCTCTTATGGCACTTGTGGCAACGTTTGCGCACCACTTGGCGAAATGCTAGAAAACGGCGAACAGTTTGATATGATTATCACAATCGGTCCGCTTGTTATGATGAAATTTGTAGTTGAGGCGGCTCGTCCTTATGGCACTCCTGTTACTGTATCTATGAACCCAATTATGATTGACGGCACGGGCATGTGCGGCGGTTGCAGACTTTCGCTAAATATTGACGGCAAAAAGGTAACCAAGTTTGCTTGTGTTGACGGACCTGACTTTAATGGTTATGAGGTTGATTTTGACGAGGCAATGTCACGTGGTCGTATGTACTCTGACTTTGAACGTCACGCTTATGAGAGCAGTTGCAACCTCTTTAAGAAAGGCGGTATGTGATTATGGCGCTAAACCCCAAAAAGCACGAAATGCCTACCCAACAGCCGCAAGTAAGAGCGCACAACTTTAACGAGGTAGCGCTCGGTTACAGCGAGGAGATTGCCATTGCCGAAGCGCAGCGTTGTATTACTTGTAAAAACAGACCTTGTGTTAGCGGTTGCCCCGTAAACATTGATATACCAAACTTTATCAGTAAAATAAAAGACGGTAAATTTGAGGACGCTTATAACGTTATTTCTCTTTCTTCTTCCCTACCTGCTGTTTGCGGTCGCGTTTGTCCGCAAGAAACACAATGCGAAAGCAAATGTACCCTTGGTATTAAATTTGAACCGGTTGGCATTGGTCGTCTTGAACGTTTTGTTGCCGATTGGCATAATAATAATTCTACCGAGCAACCCGTAAAGCCCAACACTAACGGTCATAAAGTAGCCGTTGTAGGTTCGGGTCCTTCAGGTCTTACGTGTGCCGGCGACCTTGCAAAAAGTGGTTATGACGTTACCGTTTTTGAAGCACTTCATACAGCAGGCGGTGTGCTTGTTTACGGCATACCAGAATTTCGTTTACCTAAATCAATCGTTGCAAAAGAGGTTGACACCCTAAAGCAACTTGGCGTCAAAATAGAAACCAACGTAGTTATTGGTAAAACTCTTACTATTGATGAACTTTTCGGCATGGGCTTCGAGGCAGTATTTATCGGCTCGGGCGCAGGACTGCCAAACTTTATGGGTATACCCGGTGAATCACTTAAAGGCGTTTACTCGGCAAATGAGTTCCTTACACGAAGTAACCTTATGAAATCATACGAGCAAAACCCTAATACCCCCATTATGAAGGGCGGCAAGGTGGCAGTTGTTGGCGGTGGTAACGTTGCTATGGATGCGGCTCGTACCGCGCTACGACTTGGTGCCGAAGAGGTATATATAGTTTATCGACGTTCAATGGACGAGCTCCCTGCCCGTAAAGAAGAGGTAGAACACGCTGAGGAAGAAGGCATTATTTTTAAACTACTTTACAATCCTGTTGAGATTTTGGGTTACAATAACCCCGACAATCCACGTGATGAGAAAAACGGTTTTGTTACGGGTATGAAATGTATTAAAATGAAGCTTGGCGAACCCGATGAAAAAGGTCGCCGCAGACCAATAGAAGTACCAAACTCAGAGTTTACTCTAGACGTTGATACAGTAATCATTTCAATCGGCACGTCCCCTAACCCACTTATTAAAAACACAACCGATAATTTAGAGGTTAACGCCCGTGGTGGCATAGTCGTTACCGAGGACGGTCTTACTACACGCGAGGGCGTTTATGCAGGCGGTGACGCCGTAACAGGTGCCGCAACCGTAATCTCGGCAATGGGTGCTGGTAAAACAGCCGCAAAGGCGATTGATGAGTATCTTTCAAATAAATAATAAATAAAAAGGACTTGGAAAATTCCAAGTCCTTTTTTATTTTAATACTTAATTTCTGTCATCTGCCAGCAAGTAAATTTTGGTATTGTGAAATTAATTTCGCCGTCTTTATACTCAAAATCGAGGGCGATGTTTTCGAGAACAAGTGTTACCGACTTAGGCACTTTATCGCTCTTTAACGATACGGTAGTATCGTGAATTGGAATTAAGTCCTCAATAATTTGGGTCTTTTCTCCACGAAGAACAGCCGATGCATAAAGTGTATGAACGATTTGACTGTCGCCGTTTTGGGTTAAGGTTATAACACCTTGTGCAGGCAAGTTGGTCTTAATAGTCTTTGTGTCGCCTATAAGTGCCTCAATTGCCGCGCGAACGATTTCTTTTGTGTATATGCTACCGTGCTTAAAGTACTCGTAAAACACCTTATGAGCAAAATAAGCAGTGTTTTGGGTCATTACTACCGCATCACCATAACGCTCGCCACTGTATGGCGTATGTAGATGTGAGCAAAAATGCTCTTTACTACGGTTAAAATATGGTTTGTCAATCATAGCGGTTGCCTTACCTGTAGTAGCACTTACTTTCATCGCATCTTCATAAACAAGATATGATGCGCGGGCAAGACTTTCGGTATCGTTATCGGGTTTAATGTAGGTGGGTTTATACTCACTATTACCCTCAAACTTACAACCAAAATCTATTGCAAAATCGGTTTTGTCTTGATTAAGACCTGACTCATAACTTGCCAGCACCTTACCGCCATTTGCAATAAAATCGTTAATCTTATTTGCTAATTTTTCATCTAAAGTACAAATATCGGGCAGTATCAATAGTTTGTAACCCGAAATATCGGTTTCGGTATCAACAAAATCAAAAAGATAATTGCTTTCAAGCAAAATACGGGTGCAACCCTTACTCCAGTGAAGTGACTCCCAACTGGGTTTTGCTATACCGTTGTAGTTTTGCCATGCTTCACTTGAAAGTACGGCGATATCACCCTTGACGTTTTTGTAATCATCAAGCCACGCTTCACGCTCTTCGATTGTTTTGTATGCCTCGCCTATAAGTGTGTATGTAGCGTTATCCATAAGACCTGTTGGGTGCAACTGGTCGCCTATAGAACTGCGCGCGCCGTTTGCGGCAGCAAGAGCAACCTCATAACGTAATGCATTAGGATGCTTATAACCGCCAAACTCGCCCCACGCTTTGTGGAATTTACCCGTCATACCAAGGTAGTCCATACCGATTGTACGGGCATAAGCCGCTGACATTGGGAAGTGATCATAACCCCAACCGCCCGTTGGCAAACTTTCAAGTTCAAGGTGTGTGTTAGCGTGAGCCAAGTCATATCTGCCGTGACGGATGTGACCGCCGTTATGGAACACGGGAAGACCGGGTTTTACCGAATCGATTGTTTCACGAACACGACGAACGTAGTTAGCGTAGGTTTCTTCAGCCAAAAGTTTTACATCGTCGGGATTATTAACGTCAAGACCGCGCTCTGCCATCTCGGCACGACAGGTTTCGCAATAGCAAGGGTCAACGTGAACTATGTCAAGGAATATGCCGTCGGCATCGTAATTTTCACAAACCTCTTTTATTTCTGCCAAAAGCTCGTCGATGTACGGTGTGTTAAGGCATAACTGGTGATATCTTGGTGGGTCGTAAAGTATAACGCCTGCTTTGTATTGTTCAGGCGACCACAAAATCCACTCGGGATGCTCGGTTGCGCATTTTTCGTCAAAACCGCCTGAAATATAAACAGGGGTTTTAACGTCAATCTCGTGCGCCGCCTCTATTTGCGCGCCTAATAGGTCAAACTTTAGGTTTGGATGCATTTTGTTAACCTTGGTCGGATGATAAGACCAACCGTGATGACACTTTGAAAATACTGTTATAGAGTCAATGTGACCCTTTTTTAGCATTTCTTGAAAATTTTCTTTCGAAAACTTACTACCTATGCCGTCAATACATTCAGATGTGTGAAAGTCAAGATGTACCTGTCTTCTTCTCATAACGCACCTCGTTATAAATATTTATTTGACTTTATTATATAATCTATTACATAAAAAAACAAGTAGTTATCTCACTAAATGTTGAGTATAAAACAAAAAGGCTCCCTCTGACGAGGGAGCTGTCACGAAGTGACTGAGGGAGAGATAAAAGTTGTATTTAATCTCTCTCCCTCCGTCTTTTTGCTTCGCAAAAATACACCTCCCTCGTCAGAGGGAGGCATGAGTAGCAAACTATATCGTTGCGGCGATTACGGCTTTGATAGTATGCATTCTGTTTTCTGCTTCGTCAAATACAATAGATTGCTCTGACTCAAATACCTCTTCGGTAACTTCCATACAGTCGATGTCGAATTTATCGTAAATTTCTTTGCCGATTTTGGTGTCAAGGTTGTGGAATGCAGGTAGACAGTGCATAAAGCGGCATTGTTCCCCTGCCTTGTCCATAAGCGCTTTATTAACCTGATATGGCATAAGGTCTTTTATACGTTCTTCCCAAACGCTATCGGGTTCGCCCATAGATACCCAAACGTCGGTATAGATAACGTGCGCGCCCTTTACAGCGTCGGTATCTTCACTAAACTCAATAATTGCGCCTGTTTCTTTGGCAATTTCAAGGCACTTATTTACAAGGTCGCTTTCGGGAAAATACTTTTTATTGGTACAAGCTACAAAGTGCATACCCATTTTAGCGCAACCGACCATAAGCGAATTGCCCATATTGTAACGAGCGTCCCCCATGTATACGAGTTTTTTTCCCTTAAGCTCACCAAAATGCTCGCGAATTGTCAAAAAGTCAGCAAGAATCTGTGTTGGGTGGAATTCATTTGTAAGACCATTCCAAACAGGAACGCCTGCATATTTGGCGAGTTCCTCAACGATTTCTTGACCAAAACCGCGATACTCGATACCGTCGTACATACGTCCTAACACTCGAGCGGTGTCGGCAATGCTTTCTTTTTTGCCGATTTGTGAACCCGTAGGGTCAAGGTAGGTTGGGTGCATACCAAGGTCTGCCGCCGCTACCTCAAAAGCGCAACGGGTACGTGTGCTTGTTTTTTCAAAAATGAGAGCAATGTTTTTGCCTTCGTAATATTTGTGTGGTGTGCCGCATTTTTTCTTTTCTTTTAAATCTGCGGCAAGGTCTAAAAGACCCTCAATTTCTTCGCATGTAAAATCAAGCAATTTCAAAAAACTTTTACCCTTTAAATCCATTATCTTGCAACCTCTTTTATAACGTTTATTGCCTTTTGTAAATCTTCAAAACTGATATTTAGAGCCGGTAGTAATCTTACCTTGTCTTTTGCTGTAAGGCATAAAACACCACGCTCCATTGCCAATTTAACAACGTCTGCGGCCGGTTTTGTGGTCTTTATACCAATCATAAGACCCATACCGCTAACCGACTCAATCCCTTCGGCATTTTTTAGTGTTTCAAAAATATATTCACTCTTTTTTGTAACATCGCAAAGCAGTTTATCATCAATACGATTTATGACGTTTAACGCGCCTGCGGCACACACAGGATTACCACCATAGGTAGAACCGTGGTCACCAAAACCTAACACGCTCTCTACCCTCTCGCTCATCATAGCGGCGCCTATTGGCAATCCGCCGCCAAGACCTTTTGCAGTGGTAACAACGTCAGGGGTAATGTCATAGTTCATATAGCCGTAAATCTTGCCTGTTCTACCGTTGCCTGTTTGAACTTCATCAACAATTACAAGAAAATTGTGCTCTTTTGAAAGGTCGCTTATCGCCTTTACAAATTCGGGTTCAAGCGCGATTACGCCGCCCTCACCCTGCACACACTCAAACATAAC
>JAFYQN010000049.1 GCA_017559885.1 Clostridia bacterium | reverse complement strand
TATCAATTATTTCTTTGTCTTTCATACAGCAATTTTTAGACCAATTATAGTTTCGGCCTCTTGGAAGTATATATTTTCTTTCGCATGAGAAAAACATAGTGTAATAATCAAAACCATATCTTGCTGTCATAAATTTAAACGATTTCAATCGGTCGGTTATTATTAATAATTTATTGTTTTTCACAATCCATATCCGCTTTAAGAATCTAAATAATTCAAAAAAGAACCACCCATACCAAAAAATTAACGGTATAACAATCCATAAATGTAACAACACATTTAAATTGTCAAACTTAATCGGGTTATTACATATTTCCTCAATTAACCAAACGGTAGAAATGACTGACACTATCAATAACATTATTAGTTGTACTATATGACCTTTAATGGCATTATAAATAATTTCCTTCTTTATTATTTCTTTTGTCAAAACTTCTTTTCTAATCTCATTTTCCATCAAACACACACCTCTTAACAATTGTGCATTGTGAATTGTGCATTTTACCTGCTCTTTCTAAGTTTCTCAATCCTATCACGCAGGTATGCCGCATGCTCAAACTCAAGCATCTTTGCCGCTTGTTTCATTTCTTGTGTAAGACACTTAATAAGGTCCTCTTTTTCCGCGCGTGACAACTGCTTATCGCTCTTTTCGCCATCAACCTTTGCGCCTATTTCAATAATATCTCGCACGTCTTTTATAATAGTTTGCGGCACTATTCCGTTTTGCTCGTTATACGCTTGTTGAATACTTCTTCGACGCTCGGTCTCACGAATAGCGTTTTCCATAGAGCGCGTCACACTGTCGGCATACATTATAACCTCGCCGTTTGCATTTCGCGCGGCGCGTCCTATTGTTTGCACAAGTGATGTTTCGCTTCGCAAAAAACCCTCTTTATCAGCGTCAAGTATCGCTACAAGTGATACCTCAGGTATGTCAAGACCCTCACGAAGTAGGTTTATACCCACAAGCACGTCAAACTCGCCAAGACGCAAATCGCGTATAATCTCCATACGCTCAATGGTGTCAATATCATAGTGCATATACCTAACCTTTATATCCAGGTTTTCCAAGTACTCGGTAAGGTCTTCAGCCATTTTTTTGGTAAGTGTGGTAATAAGCACACGCTCGCCTCGTGCGGTACGCTCATTTATTTGCGACACAATATCATCAATTTGACCCTCACTTGGTTTTACGGTTACAAGTGGATCAAGCAGACCTGTCGGTCTTATTACCTGCTCTACTATTTGTGCCGAGTGTTCCTTTTCAAAATCGGCAGGTGTCGCCGACACAAATATCGCCTGATTTATATGTGAGTAAAACTCCTCAAAATTAAGCGGTCTGTTATCATAAGCCGACGGTAAACGGAAACCATACTCAATAAGGTTGTCCTTTCTACCCCTGTCACCGCCAAACATACCGCGCACCTGTGGTAGCGTTACGTGTGACTCGTCAACAAAAAGCACAAAATCATCGGGAAAATAATCAAGTAATGTCGACGGTGTGCTGCCAGGCGCACGACGAGAAAGCACGCGAGAGTAGTTTTCAATACCCTTACAAACACCAATCTCGCGTAGCATTTCAATATCATATTCCGTACGTTGTCTTATGCGTTGCGCCTCAATTAACTTGCCGTTTTCTTGAAAGAAAGCAACCCTCTCTTCCATTTCATTTTTAAGGTCAGCGAGCGCTTCTTCCAACTTATCCTGTGGCACAATATAGTGAGATGCAGGATAAATCGCCGTATGACTTAAAAACTGCTTAACCTCACCCGTAAGCACGTTTATTTCACTAATTCGGTCAATCTCATCACCAAAAAATTCAATTCGCAAAGCGTTACCGTAAGAATAAGCAGGATATACCTCTACCGTATCCCCTCTTACCCTAAACTTGTTGCGAACAAAGTTAATGTCATTTCTTTCATATTGCAAATCAACAAGTTTACGTATAAGTTCATCACGGCTCTTTTCCATACCCGTCCGTAGTGAGATTACCATATTGCGATAATCAATCGGGTTACCAAGCGAGTATATGCACGACACGCTGGCCACGATTATAACGTCACGTCGTTCCGACAAAGCGCAGGTTGCGCTATGTCGCAGTTTGTCAATTTCATCATTTATAGCGCTATCTTTTTCAATATAAGTATCAGTACCGGGTATATACGCCTCAGGTTGATAATAGTCATAATAGGATACAAAATACTCTACCGCATTGTCTGGGAAAAACTCTTTAAACTCACTACAAAGTTGCGCGGCGAGTGTTTTATTATGAGCGAGAACAAGAGTCGGACGATTAACGCGCTCGATAATATTCGCCATTGTAAAGGTTTTACCACTACCCGTTACACCAAGTAACACCTGCTCTTTATCGCCACGGTTTAAACCTTCTACCAACTTTTCAATCGCCTGTGGCTGGTCACCCGTCGGCTTATATTTACTATGCAAAATGAACTTATCCACTATGTTCTCACTCCTTTTATTTTAATTTTTACCAAACCCCCCTATCTTTTACAATAGAGACTTTTTTGTTAGTATACCACAAACAAATTGATAAGTAAACAAAATTAAAGGATTGCTTTGCAACCAAAACCACAAAGCAATCCTCGTAATAATTCACTAATAAAAATGTTATTTAACTGCGACTAACCTTAATATCTATACGGAACAAATCTTGGGCAAAAATCTACGTTACCTTTTGCAAGACAACCAGCATTGTTTTGACATGAACCGCACATTTCACGTCTTTTTCTCATTTTCTCTCTTTCGGCTTCCCTCTTTTGTTCTTCTTCCTCTCTTTTCCTTTTCTCTTCTGCAAATACTTCTTCGTTCGAGT
>JAFYQN010000004.1 GCA_017559885.1 Clostridia bacterium | reverse complement strand
TGCATATAAGCAATACGTTGATAAAACAGGTGACAACCGTCCTGTTCTTATTGCATCTACCGCATCACCATATAAATTTTCAAAGAGCGTTATCTCTTCACTTACAAACGAAATTCCCGAAAGTGAATTTGATATTGTAGACGCGCTATCTGCTCTTACAAACACAACAGTTCCGACTCCTATTTCAGAACTAAAAACTGCAGTCGCTCGTTTTAAAGACGTGTATGATAAAGAGGATATGTATAACGCAGTTTGTAAGTGCCTTAAAATTGATTAAAAACAAATATCCGACTCATTACGAGTCGGATATTGTTGCAAGATTACTGTTTTGATTTAAATGTGTCGCAACAGGTTTCACTGCAGCTGCTTGCTGTGCGATTACCAACCTGAATACTACCTGCTGAGCATGAGTCGTTTTCGGTGTGGTGAATACAGTTTTTTACGCTGCATTTAATACAGTTTTCGGTTTTACAAGCTGATTTCATATCCATTTTAAAATATCATCCTTTCTTGGCTTAAAGCCAATTATAGTATGTGTTAATCATAAAAAATTATTCAAAAGGTAGGTGAAACACCAAAATGAATTTATTTACAATATCCGATTTGCATTTACCACTCGGCGCCAATAAACCTATGGATATTTTTGGCGGTTGGGACAATTATGTTGAACGACTCGAGAAAAATTGGAAAAAATTGGTAAACGATGATGATACCGTAGTAATAGGCGGCGACATTTCCTGGGCAATTTCTTTAGCGCAAGCAAAACCTGATTTTGAATTTATTAATAACTTACCTGGTCAGAAAATAATCTTAAAAGGTAATCATGATTTTTGGTGGAGCACCGCAAATAAAATTAACGAATTTTTAACCCAGAATAAGTTCGACACTATTAAAATTTTACACAATAATTGCTATAGTGATGAAAGTATTGCAATATGTGGCACACGCGGTTGGATTTATGATGGTACGGGTGAGCGTGACCAAAAGGTTATTTTGCGAGAGGCAAGTCGACTTGAAACCTCTATTAAGATGGCTATAGATAGCGGCGTTCAACCAATAGTATTTCTTCACTATCCTCCCGTTTTTGCCGAAAGCGTTTGTCAAGAAATTGTTGATGTTTTAAAGAAATATAATATCAATCAAGTGTATTATGGCCACATACACGGCAAGGGGATTTACAGCATTGTAAATGAATTTGAAGGCATAAAGTTAAAACTTGTATCAGCCGATGGTGTTGATTTTACACCCGTTTACGTATCAGCGTGTAATAAGTTTGAAAAAATTTAACGAAATTTACCTATTTTAGTGTAAATATGTCAGTAAAAAGTCTTGCTTTTTTTAGAAACTATGGTATAATTTTCTTAATATAATATGGAGTCGTATGGCTCTATGCGGAGGTAAATATAAAATGACTTTAAAAGAAACCAAAAAAATCGAAACAAATCGTTATCAACTTGAAATTGCTATCGATGCTGAACAGTTCCGTGAGGCAATCAAGCAAGCTTATAAAAAAGAGGGCAAAAAGATTGCTCTTCCAGGTTATAGACCGGGTAAAGCTCCTCTTGCTATGATTGAAGCTCGTTACGGTAGCGAAATTTTCTTTGAAGATGCCATCAATCTTCTTTATCCAGAAGCAGTTGAAGCAGCAATCAACGAATCAGGTCTTAAGGTAATCGACGACAAAATGGATTCTGAACTTGTTTCTGTATCTAAAGAAGACGGCGTAGTTTTCAAAGTAAGCGTTACAACATATCCTGAAATCGAACTTACCGAGTACAAAGGTCTCAAGGCAGAGCGTCCACTTGTTAAGGTAGAGGCAGCTGAAGTTAACGCAGAAATAAAATCTTTGCAAGAACGTAACGCTCGTATGGTATCCGTTGAAGACAGAGCAGCTAAAAAAGGCGATACAGTAGTTATTGACTTTGAGGGCTTTAAAGACGGCGTTGCATTTGAAGGCGGCAAAGCAGAAGGTCACTCACTTGAACTTGGTTCAGGTCAGTTTATCCCTGGTTTTGAAGACCAAATTATTGGTAAAAACATTGATGACGAATTTGACGTAAACGTTACTTTCCCTGAAGAATACGGCGCAGAAGAGTTGGCAGGTCAACCTGCTGTATTTAAGGTAAAACTTCACGAAATCAAACTTCGTGAACTCCCTGCAGCAGATGATGAATTTGCTAAGGACGTAAGCGAATTTGATACACTTAAAGAACTTAAAGCTGATATAAAGAAAAAAGCTACCGAACGTAAGAAAAAGGCGGCCGAAGAGGCAGTAGAGAACATTCTTGTTCAGCAAATCGTTGACGGCATTAAGGGCGAAATTCCTGAAGCAATGTTTACAAACCGTCTCAACCAGTCGGTTGAAGAATTTGGTTACCGTTTGCAGTCACAGGGTATGAGTCTTGATTTATACTTACAGTATACAGGTAGCACAATTGAGCAATTCCGTGAAACATTCCGTCCACAAGCCGAGATGCAGGTTAAATATCGTCTTGCGCTTGAAAAGATTGTTGAACTTGAAGGTATTAAGGCAGACGAAGAAGCTGTTGAAGCTGAATTTGCTAAAATTGCCGAAGGTTACGGTGTAGAAATCGATCAGGTTAAGGCAGTTATCCCAGCTTCTGAAGTAGAAAAAGACGTTGCAGTTGGTAAGGCAATTGACTTTGTAAAGGCAAACGCTGTTATTACCGATGCAGTTGACGAAAAGAAAGAGGCAAAAAAAGCCGCTGCAAAGAAAACCGAAGAATAATTTGTTTATAATTTAAAAATTTGGTTCATAATATTGAGTATTGGAGGTAATTGCTATGGATATGACTTTAATTCCTTACGTTGTTGAACAAACAAGTCGCGGTGAACGTTCGTATGATATATTTTCTCGTTTGCTTAATGATAGAATAATTATGCTTAACGGTCAGGTTGATGATGCGAGCGCAAGTGTTATTATCGCGCAACTTTTATTCCTTGAAGGTCAGGATCCTGATAAAGATATCAGTTTTTATATCAACAGCCCTGGCGGTTCTGTGTCTGCCGGTCTTGCTATATATGATACTATGCAGTACATTAAATGTGATGTTAGTACAATTTGTATGGGTATGGCGGCTTCTATGGGCGCGTTCTTGCTTTCTTCCGGCGCTAAAGGTAAGCGTTACGCATTACCTAACAGTGAAATTATGATTCACCAACCATTAGGTGGCGCGCAAGGTCAAGCAAGCGATATTATTATACACGCTAACCATATCAAGCGTACACGTAGCAATCTTAACAAAATTTTATCCGAAAACACAGGTAAACCTATCGAGATTATCGAGCAAGATACCGAGCGCGATAACTTTATGACTGCTGCTGAAGCTGCCGATTACGGTCTTATTGACAAGGTTATTACTAAAAGATAAGAGGTATTTTAATGCCAAAAGATAATAATCGAGAAATACGCTGTTCGTTTTGTGGCAAGACTCAAGACGAGGTTATGCGTCTTGTTGAGGGTCCAGGTGTTTTTATTTGTGACAGTTGTATAACCTTTTGTTCGTCTTTGCTTTTAGATGATGAAAAGGCGTACAAAGAAAGAAAAAAAGGTAAAAAACAACCTGAAAAAGTGTTGCCAAAACCACAGGAAATAAAGGCAAAACTTGATGAATATGTAATAGGACAAGACGACGCTAAAAAGACGCTTTCCGTCGCTGTTTATAACCACTATAAACGTGTTTATAAAAACGAAAATTTAGACGTTGAACTTGCAAAAAGTAATGTTTTAATGCTTGGTCCTACAGGTGTTGGTAAAACGTTGCTTGCGCAAACTCTTGCAAAAATTCTTGACGTGCCGATCGCTATAACCGACGCTACTACTTTAACCGAGGCAGGTTACGTTGGCGAGGATGTAGAAAACATTCTGCTTCGTCTTATTCAGGCGGCTGATTACGACATTGAAAAGGCAGAACACGGTATTATTTACGTTGATGAAATTGATAAAATTTCACGCAAGAGCGAAAATGCGTCTATAACGCGCGACGTAAGTGGTGAAGGTGTTCAGCAAGCGCTTCTTAAAATTCTTGAGGGTACCGTTTCTAATGTGCCTCCGCAGGGTGGTAGAAAACATCCCCAACAAGAGTTTATTCAGATAGATACAACAAATATTTTGTTTATTTGCGCCGGCGCATTTGATGGAATTGACAAGGTAATTGAACGTCGTATGGGTGGAAGCAGTCTTGGCTTTGGTGCTGACGTTAAGTCACCAAAAAGTCTTGAAGCGCAACAACTTTCTAAGTTTGCTACACATCAGGATTTGGTTAAGTTTGGCTTAATTCCCGAACTTGTTGGTAGATTACCTGTTATTACAAGTCTTGACGCTATGGATAAAGATACGCTTATTCGTATTATGACTGAACCTAAAAACTCTATTATAAAGCAGTATCAGGCGCTTTTTGGTCTTGATAACATTGAATTAGAGTTTGAACAAGAAGCACTTGTAAAGATAGCCGAGCTTACAATAAAAAACAAAACAGGCGCGCGTGGATTGCGTTCAATAATAGAAAGTACTCTACAAGACCTTATGATTGAAATGCCATCGCAAGATGCCGTTGCTAAAATAATTATAACTGCAGAAACTGTTGATGGTGGCGCGGCTAAAATTATAAAAAAATAATTAATTAAGAGAGACCTAAAAAGGTCTCTCTTAAAAATTTTTATACAGTTTTTGTAGCGCTGCAGTTTCAATTCGTGATACATAACTACGTGAAATTTTTAGTTTTTTTGCTATTTCGCGTTGGGTTTGCTCTTTTTCGCCACCAAGTCCATAACGTATATTAATTATTTGCAATTCGCGTTCGTCGAGCGTTCCGTTTAGTATTAGTCGCAATCGCTGTAGTTTTATTTTTTTATCTATTTCTTCATCAATGTTATTTTCATCGGCAATAATGTCGATTAGTGTTAGCGCGTTACCGTTTTTGTCGGTATCAATCGGGTCGCGTATGTATACATCGTGCGCGTATTTTTTGGTGTTTCTAAAATGCATCAAAATTTCATTTTCAATGCATCGTGCCGCGTACGTGGCAAGTCGTATTTTTTTATCGCTTTTAAATGTATTAACTGCTTTTATAAGTCCGATTGTACCAATTGAAATCAAATCGTCTTGGTCGTCTTTGGTATAATATTTTTTTACAACGTGAGCCACAAGCCGTAGGTTGTGTTCGATTAATTTGTTCTTTGCGTCATTATCGCCTTGTTCTTTTAATAACAGTAATTCTGCTTCGCGTTTACTGCTAAGCGGTGGGGGAAAAGCACCTGCATTTGTAACGTGTAATGCAAGATAGAAAAGGTTAGAAATGATTTGTGTTAACAGTTCATAAAACATAAAATATCACCTATAAAAAATCATATGCAATAATCCCCATATTTTATTTAAAAAAGTGTAAAATTTTAGAATTTTCACATTGACAATAAATACTTGATATGTTAATATATATTAAATAATAATGCGTCATTGTGCGCTTGGTAAATTTACTTTTTTGAAAGGATGGTTTAAATGGCAACCCGTATAGAACAAAATATTTACAAACCTGAATTTCTTGATACATTTACACCCGCTATACACAAGGCGGTTTTGTCGCCATTTTTTGCTGACACACAAAATAATTATTTCATTTTACCCGGTTTTTGCGATGTGCATGTGCATTTTCGTGAGCCGGGTTTTTCTTATAAAGAAACAATAAAAACAGGTTCTATGGCGGCGGCTCGCGGCGGTTACACAGCCGTTTGCACTATGCCAAATCTTAACCCTGTACCCGATAGTTTAGAACATTTGAAAAAACAACTCACTATCATTGAAAACGACGCTGTAATAAATGTATACCCATATGCGTCAATTACAATCGGACAACTTGGTGAAAAATTATCCGATATGGATGATATGTGTAGTAAAGCGATTGCCTTTTCGGATGACGGTCGTGGAGTACAAAGCACTGAACTAATGCGCGAGGCAATGATAAAAGCAAAATCGCTTGGTAAAATGATTGTAGCGCACTGTGAAGATAATTCGCTACTTCACGGCGGTTATATTCACGATGGCGATTATGCAAAAGCCCACGGTCATCGAGGTATTTGTTCCGAGAGTGAGTGGGGACCAATAAAACGGGATTTAGAACTTGTAAAAGAAATTGGTTGCAAATACCACGTTTGCCACATTTCTTGTAAGGAAAGCGTTGAACTTATACGACAAGCTAAAGCCGAGGGTCTTGAAGTTACGTGTGAAACGGGACCGCATTATTTAATACTTGATGATAGTGACCTGCAAGAAGACGGTAAGTTCAAAATGAATCCGCCGCTTCGTTCGCGCGAAGACAAACTTGCTCTTATTGAGGGTATTAAAGACGGTACAATCGATATGATTGCTACCGACCATGCGCCTCACAGCGCCGAGAAAAAGAGTAAAGGTCTCCAGAAAAGCGCATTTGGTATTGTAGGTATTGAAATTGCTTTTTCGCTTATGTATACCTACTTTGTTAAAACAAATATCATTACGCTCGAAAAGTTAATTGAATTAATTTCACTTAACCCCAAAAAGAGATTTAATATACCGCAAAGTAATGATGATTACACTGTTTGGTGCCTTGATAAAAAATTTGTTGTAAACCCCGATGACTTTTTATCACTCGGTAAAGCGATGCCGTTTGAAAACTATGAACTTTATGGCAAATGTTATCTAACAGTTTGCAACGGAAATACAGTTTACAAAGACGATTTAACATATATTCAGGAGGATGTAAAAAATGGCTAAAAGAACAGACATTAAAAAAGTATTAATTATTGGTTCAGGTCCTATTGTAATTGGTCAGGCGGCTGAATTTGACTATGCAGGTACACAAGCATGTCTTGCGCTTAAAGAAGAAGGATACGAAGTTATACTTTGTAACTCTAACCCTGCAACAATTATGACCGATGCATCAATTGCCGATAAGGTTTATATGGAACCATTAACACTTGAATATATGGCAAAGATTTTGCGCTACGAGCGTCCAGATGCTATTGTTCCGGGTATTGGTGGTCAAACAGGTCTTAACCTTGCTATGCAACTTGAGGAAAAGGGTATTCTTAAAGAATGCGGCGTAGAACTACTTGGTACTTCAAGCGAAAGTATCGAGCGCGCCGAAGACCGCGAACTTTTTAAAGAGATGTGCGAGTCTATTGGCGAACCCGTTATTCCTTCTGAAATTACCTATAGCATTGAAGAAGCAAAAGCAGCTGCTAGTAGAATTGGTTATCCTGTTGTGCTTCGTCCTGCATTTACTTTGGGCGGCACAGGCGGCGGTTTTGCTTATAACGAAGACGAACTTGTTGAGGTTGGTCTTAACGCATTTAAACTTTCTCCTGTTCATCAGGTTCTTATTGAAAAGAGCGTTAAAGGTTATAAAGAGATTGAGTTCGAGGTTATGCGTGACTCAAACGATACCGCCATTACAATTTGCGGTATGGAAAATATTGACCCCGTTGGTGTTCACACAGGTGACTCGGCCGTTGTAGCGCCTATTCTTTCGCTTAACGACCACGACCTAAAAATGCTTAACGATAGCGCAATTAAAATTATTCGCGAACTCAAAATTGAGGGCGGTTGTAATGTTCAATTTGCGCTCAATCCATACAGTAGCGAATATTATCTTATCGAAGTAAATCCACGTGTATCACGTTCTTCGGCTCTCGCTTCAAAGGCAAGCGGTTATCCAATTGCTCGCGTTACTGCAAAAATTGCTCTTGGTATGGCTCTTGAAGATATACCTGTTGCAGGCGGTACAGCGGCTATTGAACCACGACTTGACTATATCGTTGCAAAATTCCCACGTTTCCCATTTGATAAGTTTGCCGATGCGCCTAACACATTAGGTACACAAATGAAGGCAACAGGCGAGGTTATGGGCATTGGTTCAACTCTTGAAGAATGTTTGCTTAAATCGGTTCGTTCACTTGAAATTGGCGTTTGCCATTTCTATATTGCAAAATTTGACAATATGACAAACGAGCAGATATTTGAATATCTTGGCGAATCACAAGATGATAACATCTACGCAGTATTTGAACTTATCCGTCGCGGTGTAACACTCGAAAAACTTCATGAAGTTACCAAAATTACACCATTGTTCCTTGAAGCGTTTAAACGTATCGTTGATATGGAAAACACAATTAAGGCAAATATTGGTGACATTGTAACACTTAAAGAGGCAAAGATTTTAGGTTTCTCTGATGAATATATTTCAAAGGTTTGGGGTATGCCCGAAACAGACCTTTACGCAATGCGTAAACAAAACGGTATTATACCTATCTTTAAGATGGTTGATACCTTGCACACAGGTAAATATATTGCATATCTTTATTCATCATACACAGGCGAAAACGAATCACGCCTTACCGACAAACGTAAAATCGTTGTTTTGGGCGCAGGTCCTATCCGTATAGGTCAGGGTGTTGAATTTGACTATTCTACCGTTCACGCCGTACAAACAATCAAGAGAAACGGTTATGAGGCAATTATTATTAATAATAATCCCGAAACAGTTTCTACCGACTATACAACTGCCGATAAACTCTATTTTGAGCCACTTACTCCAGAAGATGTAATGGCAATTATCGATTTTGAGCAACCTGAAGGCGTTGTAGCTTCACTTGGCGGTCAAACTGCAATTAACCTCGCGCAACCGCTTATGGACCGCGGAGTTAAGATTATCGGTACCGATTGCGCCGCAATCGAACGTGCTGAAAACCGCGACAGTTTTGAAAAGATACTTCAAGAGTTAAATATTCCACAGCCAAAGGGTAGAGCAGTTACCAAGATTGAAGACGGCGTTGCCGCAGCAGCTGCTATCGGTTATCCCGTACTTGTTCGTCCAAGCTTCGTTCTTGGTGGTCGCGCAATGCAAATTGTTGCCGACGAAGCGCAACTTCGTCACTATCTTAAAACTGCCGTTGAAATTGATGCGGACAAGCCAGTTCTTGTTGACAAATATATTCAAGGTAAAGAGGTAGAGGTTGACGCTATTTGTGACGGTCAAGACGTATTTGTTCCTGGTATTATGGAACTTGTAGAGCGTACAGGTATTCACTCGGGTGACTCTATTAGCGTTTATCCAACATTTAGTATCTCTGATAAAGTTCGTGGCACAATTTTACAATACGCTAAGAAGTTAGGTCTTGGTATTGGCATTATCGGACTTTATAACATTCAGTTTATTGTTGATGATAACGATGATGTTTACATTATCGAGGTTAACCCCCGTTCATCACGTACAGTACCATTCCTTTCAAAATCTACAGGTTACAGTCTTGCTGATATTGCAACTGAGGTAATACTTGGCAAATCACTTAAAGAGCAGGGAATATTCAGTCTTTATCCTGAAGAAAAGAAACGTTACTACGTAAAGGTTCCTGTATTCTCATTTAACAAAATTAAGGGTCTTGATGCTTATCTTTCACCTGAAATGAAGTCAACAGGTGAAGCAATCGGTTATGACGATAAACTTAACCGCGCGCTTTATAAAGCGCTTCAGGCAGGCGGCACACATCTACAAAATTACGGTACGGTATTTGCTACTATTGCCGATAAGGATAAGCAAGAAGCGTTACCGCTTATTCGTAGATTCTATAATCTTGGATTTAATATTCAAGCAACTGAAGGTACTGCCGCATTCCTTAAAGAAAACGGCATTCGTACCCATATTCTTAAAAAGATTAGCGAAGATATCGATGAGATTCCTGATGCAATCAGACAAGGTCACTTGGCTTATATAATTAATACCAAGGATATCGGCGCTGCTGTTGAAGCAAGTGACGGTCAACAAATTCGTCGTCTTGCTACCGAAAATAATGTAACATTATTTACTTCACTCGATACCGTAAGAGTTCTTCTTGACGTCCTTGAAGAAACTACTCTTACAATTTCGACAATCGACGCATAAAGGATTAGATTTTAATGAAACAAGGTATTTTTAAAATATCACTTAATGAAAAGTTGGTTGATAACGTTTACAAGATGGTGCTCCAAGGAGATACCTCCGACATCACCGCTTGCGGACAGTTTATCAATATTCAACTTGACGGACTCTATCTTCGCCGTCCTATTTCGGTTTGTGATTGTGATGATACATCAGTAACAATTATTTACAAGGTTGTAGGCAAGGGAACCGAACAAATGGCAAAGATGACCGTGGGCGAGACACTTGACGTGCTTACAGGTCTTGGCAATGGATATGATTTGTCAACATCAGGTGATAAACCATTGCTTTTAGGTGGTGGCGTTGGTGTTCCTCCACTTTATATGCTCGCTAAAAAACTTATTGCAAGCGGCAAAAAAGTTTCTGTTATTCTTGGTTTTAATACTGCAAGCGAAGTATTTTATGAGCAAGAATTTAAGGATTTAGGTTGTGACGTTACAGTTACAACCGTTGACGGTAGTTACGGCACTAAAGGATTTGTAACGGGCGCTTACCCCGAAGACTATACGTATTTTTATACCTGTGGTCCTGAACCTATGCTTAAAGCAATCTATAAGACTGCCGAGACTAACGGTCAAATGAGTTTTGAAGAACGTATGGGTTGTGGCTTTGGCGCTTGTATGGGTTGCAGTTGTAAAACTATCGCAGGTTATAAGCGTATATGCAAAGACGGACCTGTTATGTTAAAGGAGGAGATTTTATGGGAAGATTAAACGTTAATCTTTGCGGAATTGAAATTGATAACCCCATAATTCCTGCCTCAGGTACGTTTGGTTTTGGTTATGAGTTTGCGCAAGCTTATGATATAAATTGTCTTGGTACATTCTCCTTTAAAGGTACTACAAAGGATGCTCGCTTTGGTAATCCTACGCCTCGTATTGCAGAATGCTACGCAGGTATGATAAATGCCGTAGGACTACAAAATCCGGGTGTTCACAAGGTTATTAGCGAGGAACTTCCTAAACTTTCAAAGTGCTTTAATAAACCGGTTATGGCAAATATTAGTGGTTTTGCAGTAGAAGATTATGCCTATACTTGCGAGATGTTAGATAAAGAATCTCAAGTTGGTTGGCTTGAAGTAAACGTTAGTTGCCCTAACGTTCACGGCGGCGGTATGAGTTTTGGTACAAGTCCCGAAGCGGCAGCCGAAGTAGTTAGAGCCGTAAAGGCGGTTACTACTAAACCTGTTATAGTAAAACTTTCACCAAACGTTACCGATATTGTAGCAATTGCAAAAGCGTGTGAAGATGCAGGAGCTGACGGTATTAGTCTTATTAATACAATGCTTGGTATGAGAATTGATCTAAAAACTCGTAAGCCAGTAATCGCAAATAAAATGGGTGGTTTCTCGGGTCCTGCAATTTTCCCCGTAGCTGTTAGAATGGTATATCAGGTAGCAAATGCCGTTAAAATCCCTGTAATTGGTATGGGTGGCGTTTCATCTGCCGAAGATGTAATTGAAATGATGCTTGCAGGCGCAACAGCCGTTGAGGTTGGCGCCGCAAACCTTATAAATCCTTATGCTTGTCGCGATATAATAAACGATTTACCTCGTGTTATGGACAAGTATGGAATAGATAACTTAAACGATATTATAGGAGGAGTTAAATAATGGGTAAGGACGTAATTATTGCTTGCGATTTTGCGAGCGCTGAAAAAACATTTGAGTTTCTTGATAAGTTTACTACTCGTAAACCTTTTGTAAAGATTGGTATGGAACTTTTTTATGCAGAAGGTCCGTCAATTGTAAAAGAAATTAAAGCAAGAGGTCATAAAATTTTCTTGGATTTAAAACTTCACGATATTCCAAATACTGTTAAAAAGTCTATGGCAGTTTTATCACGTCTTGACGTTGATATGACCAATCTTCACGCCGCAGGCACTATTACTATGATGGAAGGCGCTTTAGAAGGTCTTACACGTGAAGACGGTACAAGACCACTTCTTATAGCGGTTACACAGCTTACATCTACCGACCAAGAAAGAATGGAAAACGACCTTCTTATTAAAGAGCCAATCGATAAAGTTGTTATGCACTACGCATTAAATGCGGCAAAAGCAGGTCTTGACGGTGTTGTTTGCTCACCGCTTGAAGCAGGCAAGGTACACGATACTTGCGGCAAAAACTTCTTGACAGTAACCCCCGGTGTTCGTTTTGCTGATGGTGATATCGGTGACCAAAAGCGTGTTATGACACCTGCCGAGGCAAAGAAAATAGGTAGTGACTATATAGTTGTAGGTCGTCCTATTACTGCGGCAGAAGACCCCGTTGCCGCTTACGAACGTTGTATTGCTGAATTTGTAGATTAAGGAGATTGAAACATGGAAGGTTATAAAAGAGAGTTTATACAGTTTTTAGAAGGTGCAGGCGTTTTAAAATTTGGTGATTTTACAGCTAAAAGTGGCAGAAAAATTCCTTATTTTATAAATGCAGGCGATATTAAAACAGGCGACCAAATTTCAAAACTTGGCGAATTTTATGCAAAAGCATATTTTGAAAAGGTAGGAAATAAGCGTACGGTTCTTTACGGACCTGCTTACAAAGGTATTCCGATTGCAGTATCGGTTGCTTGCGCGCTTTCAAAAGAAGGTCTCGACGTTCCTTTCTTCTTTAATCGTAAGGAAGAAAAGGACCATGGTGAAGGCGGTGTATTTGTAGGTTACAAACCTACAGAGGGTGAAGAAATCGTTATAGTTGAAGACGTTATCACCGCAGGTACCGCAATTCGCGAGAGCATGGCAATCCTTTCAGGCCTTAAAGGTACAAAGGTTGCCGCAACATTCGTTATGGTTGACCGTAAAGAAAAGGGTCAAACCGAAAAATCAGCTATGGCTGAGGTAGGCGAGGAGTACGGTTTCCCTGTATATTCAGTTGTTGACGTATACGATATTATTGAATATCT
>JAFYQN010000048.1 GCA_017559885.1 Clostridia bacterium | reverse complement strand
TGATTATAAGCGAGGAAGGCAAGGGTTCGAGTCTTTTGGTGTTTGCGCCTGATGAGCATATTCGCGGTGCGGTTAAAAAGTTTTTACCCAAATATATTGCCAACAGTGCTTTTAAAGAAGTATAGGCAATTTTCAAACAGAATAATTAATAGGAGATGCTGTTTATGAAGGTTTTAACTGTACCGCAAATAAGAGTTGCGGAGGAAAATGCCGTATTAAACGGCATTTTTTCTTATAGTCAAATGATGAAAAACGCAGGTCTTGCCGCTGCTAAAGCCATTGCCAATAAATATTCGGTTGTGGGTAAAACGGCGGCGGTTGTGTGTGGTGTAGGTAATAACGGCGGTGACGGTTTTGTTATAGCAAATGAACTGTCACGCAGGGGTTGTTTTGTAACTGTTGTAATACCGCTGGGTGAGCCTCGCACCGTTACTGCGAAAGAATATTTTAATTTTTTGCCTAGCGTTAATGTTACCGACGAGTTATCGGGCGAGTACGATTTTATAATTGACGCTCTTTTTGGTATAGGTCTTGATAGAACGGTGTCGGGCAAAGCGGCAGAGGTTATTGACCGTATGAATATGTCTGAAGGGGTAAAAATCGCTATTGACGTTCCAAGTGGCATAACTTCTGACGGTAAGGTTGCGGGCAAAGCGTTTTGGGCAGACGTTACAATTACTTTTATTGCTATGAAGTCCTGTTTGTTGGTGCCGCCCGCCTCCGATTATTGCGGCGAAGTAATTGTGGAAAATATAGACGTACCGCTAAAGGATTACGAATGTTTGACGATAGAGCCGCCCATCTTTAAAAAACGGCTTAAAAATTCACATAAAGGCACGTACGGCACCGCCCTTTTAATTGCGGGGAGTTTCGGTATGTGTGGTGCCGAAATTTTGTGTGCGCGTGCCGCTCAAAAAAGCGGGGTTGGTGTGGTCAAGGCTGCGGTGGTTGATAAAAACTATACCGCTTTTACGTCTTCTGTTCCCGAAGCGGTGACAGTTCCCCTAAAAAGTGATGCAGAGGGTGGCTTGGCACTTGATGTCGAGCAAATTAACACATTATATAACGGCGTGGATGCAGTTTTAGTAGGTTCTGGTATGGGGCAGAGTTTTTCTGCTAAACAGACCGTTTTCAACGTTCTTAAAACTGCCGAGTTGCCAATAGTTTTAGATGCCGATGGCATAAATGCGATTTGTTTTGATATAAATATATTAAGAAGAACAAAATCTCCTGTTATAATCACTCCGCACCCTGCCGAAATGGCAAGGCTTACGGGTGCTACGGTTCGTGATATACAATCAAAACGAATTGAATATGCCCGTAATTTTTCACGCGAAAACGGGGTTATAACCGTTTTAAAGGGTGCAAATACTCTGGTCGCCTCGCCTGATGGCAGAATTTTCATTAACACTACGGGTAATGCGGGTATGGCAACGGCAGGCAGTGGCGACGTGCTTTCGGGAATTATAGTATCCCTTATGGCACAGGGTTTAGAACCGCTTTCCGCCGCTAAAGCGGGTGTTTATCTGCACGGTGTCGGCGGCGATAGGGCTGCGGCAAAACTTGGTATGGCGGCGGTTACGGCAAATGATATAATAGCAGAGATTTCTTTGGACTGATTTTATCGGTTAATAGGGGAGTGCTTTGCTTTGAAAAAAATTATAATATGTATTATGTTGTGCGCGACGCTTTGCGGTTGCCAAAAAACCAACGAAACAAAACCTATTCTTAATGATATAAGTTTTGATATTAATATTACATATTATAATGAAAAATATTTTGCAAGCGGAAAAATGCAGGATAACATTCTAACGCTTGAAATGAAAGAACCGTCCGAAATAGAGGGTATGGTTTTAATTTTGAGCGACTCGTCGGTTAAGGTTAATTATAAAGGGCTTACCTTTGAGCCGACTAAAAACAGTCTTTTGCCGTCGGCGTGCAGTATGTTTTACGATGCGCTTGATGCAGTTTTAAAGGGCAGTGCTAAACTTCAAGATGACGATAAAAATTTTTCGGTTACACAAAAATTGCAAAACGGGGAATTTGTTATGCGCTTTTCACCGAGCGGTCTGCCCATAGATGTAAAATATACGTCGGGTGTGCTTGAAGGGGAGTTTTTGAGGGTTACTTTGCTTTAAAATTTAATACAAATTTACGGTTTTTTTATGAACAAATTGTAAAAGGTCAGAAAAAGTCAAACTTTTTTCTTAAAAAGTATTGACTTTTTTATTTTTGGGGCTATAATAATAATCGTTAGCACTCGAAGTGCGAGAGTGCTAAAATGTAAAAATCCTGCTGACCGAGGTGAGATGATGGAGTTAAGTTCAAGAAAGCGTGCGGTTTTAGAGGCTATCGTTAGGGCTTATATTGAAACCGGTGAGCCTGTGGGTTCTAAAATCTTGACTGAACTTATAGAAAATGCTCCGTCGTCGGCAACCATTAGAAACGAAATGAGCGAACTTACAAGTTTAGGTCTTTTAGAGCAACCTCATGTTTCGGCGGGAAGAATACCTACAACTAATGCGTATCGGTTG
>JAFYQN010000047.1 GCA_017559885.1 Clostridia bacterium | reverse complement strand
GGTAAAAACACAAGGGTCTTTTATTGTGGCATCAAAATACTCGCCGTTCCAAATATCAGCATATAAAACAGGACCGCAAAGAGCCGTTTTCCAACTATCATCAGTAGCAATAATTTTGGTTGTTCCGTCTTTATATGTAATTTCTATCTCGGCGCAAATGGCAGTCTTTTTATAGCCGTAATAACCATTAGAAATTCTACCCGACCACCAGCCTGATGACACGCGCGCGCCAAAGGTGTTTGTACCTTTTTTCTTTAGGTACGGCAACACGTCATACTCATATTCAAAAACGCGGTGTCTATAATCGGTCCAAAGGGGTGTAAGTTCATCTTCGCCAATGCGATTGCCATTAAGCAGTGCCTCAAAATTACCAAGTGAGGTATTGCGTCAACCTGCTGACTTAATATTGCTACCCGTTTCAAGCTGTTTCATAACGGTAAGCAAACCCTCGGTTTTAGGTATGTCGTTATCGCGAATATTTAAAATGCTACCAAACTCATTTTTTTCTAAATGATAAAAATTATCACTCATTTGAGGTGCTGTTATAAATAAACCTTTTTTCAACGGCAAACACGCCCTTTCATACAGTAAAATTTTAACATATATATGTTGATTTTTCAATCATTTAATATTAAAATAAGTGTGGTGATTTTTATGAAACTTAATGAAATAAATATTCGTGACCCTTTTATACTAACATTTAATGAAAAATATTATATGTATGGCTCTCGTGTGACTAATCCAAACGAGAAATTCGGTTGGGGCTTACAGACGGGCTTTGACGTTTACGAAAGTCGCGATCTTGAAAACTGGAGTGAACCCAAAAGCGTTTTTGAAATAACCGATGATTTCTGGGCTACAAGGGACGCTTGGGCACCGGAAGTTCATTACTATAACAATAAATTTTATATGTTTGCAACCTTTAAAGCCGAGGGCGTTTGCCGCGCAACGCATATTTTAGTTTGCGACACACCAAACGGACAATTTGCCCCCCTTACAGAAAAACCGATTACACCGAGTGATTGGGAGTGTCTTGACGGTACTTTTTATATTGATAAAAGCGGTAAACCGCATATTGTTTTTTGTCACGAATGGGTACAAATAGAAAATGGCACCGTATGTGAAATGCAACTTTCGCCAGACCTTACACATGCCGTAACCGAGCCTCGTGTTTTGTGGAGCGCAAAGGACTACAGCGATGTAAAAATGGTAATCGGCAGAGTGGCAAAGGGTTACGTCACCGACGGACCATTTTTATATAGAAATGAAAACGGCGAACTTTTGAGTGTTTGGTCATCATTTAATAATAGCGGTTATACCGCGCTTGTATCGCAAAGTGATAACGGCGATATTGACGGTAACTGGTCGGTGCTCCATACACCGCTTTCGGCGGTTGACGGCGGTCACGGTATGATTTTTAAAGCGTTTGATGGCAAAGAATATTTTATAATGCATAAACCGAATAAAGCCACCCTTGAACGCCCTGTAATCACTGAGTTAAAGCAAGAAAACGGAAAGATATTTATATAAACAAACACGGCTCCCTCTGACGAGGGAGCTGTTGAGCGTTAGCGAAACTGAGGGAGAGAAGCATTAAACAAGATATTCCTATAATTATTCTCTCCCTCCGTCTTTTTGCTTTGCAAAAATCCACCTCCCTCGTCAGAGGGAGGCATTTAATTTTACGAATTTTTCTTTTTAATTGAAAGTATAGCGCCAACTGTTATTAATATTGAGCTTATAAGACATAAAATCCCACTACCTGATAACAAGTAAATAAACCATGTGTCAACTAATCCTAGTTTACTAAATATTAAATATTGGGGAATTGCAGAAAGATATGGATCTACAAGAAGAAAAACGTTAGATATTGCACTTAATATGATAACAATTATTGTAAAAATTTTACTAAATTTATCTTTCAAATTTAAACACAATAGAATTGTTGGCAACACAACAACAATTGCTATTTTAAGTGCACAAATAAAAATACTTGTTATCACATATGGTATTATGGATTTAGCAAATGAAGAAATATTAGGTAAAAAAACTAAAAGTTCTAAAAGTACATTGATTGCATATAAACAAATGCCTGATAGTAATAAAATATTTTTTATCTTTTTCATACTGCCATCCCCTTTTGTTTAATTATATCAAAAAATTTATTTTTTTCAATCCTTTAAATACTTGTTTAAATAATTCAGCACCATCTTTTTATCTGCCGACCATAATGGCGCTACGAGGTCGCGTTTTGCGCCGTCGCCTGTAATACGGTGAACAACAATATCAGGTGGCAAAACCGCAATGCAATCCTTTAAAATTTCGGCATATTCGGGGAGTGATAAACATTCAAAGCAACCGCTTAAATACTCTTTTTCAAGGTCGGTGTTTTTAAGCACGTGAAGTAAATGAAATTTTACTCCGTCACTCCCTGCCGCTACGGCATCATAAGTGGTTTTTATCATATCGTTTTTGGTATCATTAGGTAGTCCTAATATTATATGGGTTACTACCTCAACACCTGCCGCTTTAAGACGTTTTACCGCGTCAAAATACACCGCATTTTCATAACCGCGTCTTATGTATTTAGCGCTTTTTTCATTGGTGGTTTGCAGTCCTAATTCTACGCTTACGGGCTTTATATTATTTATTTCTTTTAAAAGTTCTATTACCTCTTCACCCAAACAGTCAGGTCTTGTTCCTATTGATAAACCCACTATGAATTCGGGTTTTATTGCCTCATAGTATATCTTTTTTAAATAATCTATCGGCGCGTAGGTGTTTGTAAACGACTGAAAATATGCAATATATTTGCCCGACTTTATTTTGCTTTCTACTCGGTGCTTTGCTTTTTCCAATTGCTCGGTAATATTGTTGCCGCTCTCGGCAAAATCGCCGCTACCAAAGTTTGAACAAAATATACAGCCACCCGTACCAACAGTTCCGTCACGGTTTGGACAGGTAAAACCGCCGTCAAGCGATAATTTATAAACCTTATCGCCAAATTTTTGTTTATAATAATCATTTGCGGTTTTATACATACCTTCACCGTCCTTTTATCTTATTATATATTACAAAGTTATTCCTTGCAATAGATTTGATAATGTGATATATTCAAGATAGAAAAATTGGTGGTGTTAATATGAATTTTAAAGATAGCGGTAAATTAAAGGCAATTACTTTTAGTTATGACGACGCAGTAACTCAAGATATTGAGTTTATCGAACTTTTAAACAAATATAATCTAAAAGCAACCTTTAATATCAACTCAGAACTTTTAGGTACAAAGGGCATGCTTATTCGTGATAACAAGCGTATTTCCCACTACAAAATTCATCCTAGCGACGTGCGCGATTTATACGCAGGTCACGAGGTTGCAGTACATACACTTACCCATCCGCGACTTCCCGATATCGCCGATGATAACGAGGTTATTCGCCAAGTAGAGCAAGACCGACTAAATCTTTCCGAGATTGTAGGCTACGACGTTGTCGGTATGGCATATCCTAGCGGTGGCGTTAACAACGACGACCGCGTTGCAAAGTTAATAAAAGAAAACACAGGCGTTAAATATAGTCGAACAATTACATGTAACGATAGTTTCGATTTACAAGAAAATCTATATCGTTTTGACCCTACTGTTTATCATCTCGACTTTGACAAGATGATGAAAATGGGTAACGATTTTATAAATATGACACCCGATAAACCACAAATTTTTTATATTTGGGGTCACACTTACGAGTTTGATTATCGCAGTGACTATCGCGTAAAATTTGAGGAGTTTTTAAAACTTATATCAAACCGCGACGATATTTTTTACGGCACTAATAAAGAGGTATTGCTATAAACAAAAAAGCTTGACCAAATCGGTCAAGCTTTTTACTTTAAAATAAGGTCACTATCCAATAAACAACCCCATAAATCACACTCGCAATTGTACCGTACATAATTACGGGTCCTGCTATAGTGAATATTTTCGCGCCTACGCCGAGGATATAACCCTCGTTTTTAAACTCTATCGCAGGGGAAACTACTGCATTGGCAAAGCCGGTAATCGGCACCAATGTCCCAGCGCCTGCGCGTTTGGCAATTTTATCGAAAACACCAAGTCCTGTAAGCAGTGCCGCTAAAAATATGATTGACACAGGCACCGCCATTTTTACAACCTTTTCATCCAAACCTAGTTTTGTATATAGTGCGTTAAACAACTGTCCTATAACACAAATGGCACCGCCCACACAATACGCCCAAACAAAATCTTTTACTTTGGGCGACGGTGGCGATGCCTTTTTTGTCATTTCGCTATATTTTTTCTTGTCAGGCAACATAAATTTCCCTTCCCTTTCGGGAATATTGTTACCTTAAATGACAGGTTTATTCTCGTCTTCTATCGTTAAATTTGCTTTTTTAGGGTTGTAATTACTTAAAAACTCTTGCCACTGCTCATCGGTAAGTTTTTCGCCGTCTTTTGTGCCGTATTGTCTATAAAGACCCTCTACAATAAAATTGTAAAGTTTGTTTGCCTTTATCTTTGCGCCAACAAAAATTATCAATATAAATATCGACAAAAGTATAAGAAGTACCGATGGTATTAAATGGCGCCAATAAAATGCGGCAATATATCCAAGTCCTGTTACGTTTTCTGTGGAATGGGCAAATGCCATTATCATAACGGGTTGCGATAAAATAAGTACTGCGCTTGAAATTATTTTTTCTTTAAAGCACAACAAAACCGCCGAAACAACCATTAAACCCATACAAGAAATTATTGTAATAAAAGAATTTTTACCGTCGCCGTCAAAAACTTTTCCGCCTTTAAGATCGATTAGCGTGCCTAAAACTATCATAAGTGACCAAAAAAACGTATATATCCATACCAAAACAGCAGTAACGGTTAATCCCTTTACAAGTTTTTTATTATCGGAAAGATAACTAATACCAT
>JAFYQN010000046.1 GCA_017559885.1 Clostridia bacterium | reverse complement strand
TTTGACATAGTTAAAAAAATGGGGTATACTATCATCCGTTGGCGTTTTTGCGCCATATACTAAAAATGTGAAAATCACAAAAAAGGAGTAGTTAGATGCTAAGATCGAAAAAAAGCGATTTTACATTTGCAAAACTTATGCAAATGCGTTCATCGCTAATGGCAATACTTTTGGTTGCCTCAATCTGCGCAGCGACCTTACTTTTTGGTACTGTAAATACATTTATCGTAACCGACGGCGAAAAGACACAAAAAATTCGTACGCTTTCTTCTGATATTGAATCTGCTATTACAGTTGCAGGTTTTAACGTAGAAAGATATAAGGTCTTAAGCGTTGACGCAACAGGCAAAGGTACAAACATTTCTTTAGCTTACACGTTCCCCGTATATATTACAATGGGTGATAAAACCACACAAGTTTACACAATTGAATCTACCGTAGAGGACGTTCTTTTAAACGCAGGTTACCGCGTTGACCAATACGATATGGTAGAACCTTCACTTGATACTGTTGTATCTGACACCGTTTATATTGACTATACAAACGTTGACTATGTTACAGGCAGTTACACAGAGGTTATTCCTTGCACGGTTAATACCGTTTACTCTTCCAAGATGGAAGAAGGCGCCACAACCCTTACCGAAGGTAAAAACGGCGAACAAGAGGTGCATTATACTTCAAAAATCGTAAATGGCGTAACAGTTGAAACTGTTGTTAACAACCGCATTACGTTAAGCGCCGCAGTTGACGGTACAAAAGTAGTTGGCACAAAGAAACCAACCGTTACAACAAGCGAAAACGTAAACACAATTTCAACACTTACTCCCGACGCGCCTATTGAACTTGATGCAAACGGCAACCCCGTTAACTATAAAAAGTGTATTACCGTTCAAGCAACAGCTTACACCTACACAGGCAACAACTGCTCAACAGGCGTTGCTCCTCAACCGGGTTATATTGCGGTTAATCCAAAATATATTCCTTACGGTACAAAGATGTACATCAAGACAAGCGACGGTAGTTACATTTATGGTTACGCAGTAGCTGCTGATACAGGCGGATTTATTAAATCACGTCCTACAAACGTTGACTTGTTTATGGCAAGCAAAGCGGCTTGTGTAGCATTTGGCAGACGTAACGTTGAAATCTATATTTTAGAGTAATATAAAAAGGAAGGGTTTGAAAAACCCTTCCTTTCTGTTTATTTTATATTGTAAAGTTTAAGAACGTTTTCGCTAAGTATCATTTTTCGTTCGTTGTCTGTAAGAGGTAGTGCCATAAAACGAGCAAGTTCTATGTCGGGTGAAAAAACCGGAAAATCAGAACCGAATAACACGCGGTCTGCGCCATAGGTACGAATTATTTCGCTGGCGCGATCTATGGGTAATTCATAAAGACTTGACGATGAGTCTACGTAAAAGTTTTTAAAATGCGAAAGTTTATCTACCGCTTCGTCCCATACCGACCAACCGCCCAAATGCGCGCCGATAACAGTAAGATTTTTAAACTGTTTAAGCACGGGAACTAAACGGTTGGGATTTGAGTAATCGTAACGGTAATCGCCCGTATGCATTAAAACAGGAATATTTTTCTTTTCGCACAACTCATATATTTTAAGGCATAACGGGTCGTCTATTGCAAATTTTTGAATATCGGCATGAAGTTTAACTCCGTGAAGTCCAAGTTCTTTAATATGCTCTAAATCGCGTCTTAAATCGTCGCTTTCGGGGTGCATTGTGCCAAGACCGATAAGTTTGTCGGGGTATAATAAAACCTCATTTGCGATAAATTCGTTAATACTTTTTACTTGGTGGGGTGTTGTCGCTACCGATTGCACAACAAAACGGTCAATGCCGCACTTTTCACCGATTTTAAGCAGTGAATGGGCTGTGCCGTCGCCGAGCGCTATCATATCGTAAAACCTGCCTGTACTTTGTACGGCAGGTTTTGCTATTTTTTCAGGATAAATATGACAATGCGAATCGATAACGGTAAATTTGTTATCTATCATATTTATTTACCCCTCAATTCCCAAACGCTTTGCGGCATCCTCACGCATCTTGTACTTAAGGATTTTGCCTGCGGCATTCATCGGGAATGATTTTACAAACTCAATATAACGCGGCACTTTATGACGAGCCATATGGTCGGCGATGTACTGTTTCATCTCGTCTTCGGTCATTGTTTCGCTGTCTTTTAAGATAATACAAGCCATAATTTCTTCGCCGTAGCGTTTATCGGGCACACCGATAACCTGAACGTCTTTAACCTTGTCACAGGTGTAAATAAATTCTTCAATCTCTTTGGGGTAAATGTTTTCACCGCCACGAATAATCATATCTTTGAGTCGACCTGTGATGTTATAGTTGCCTTCAGGTGTGCGGCAAGCAAGGTCGCCTGTGTGAAGCCAACCGTCAGCGTCAATGGTTGATGCGGTGGCCTCAGGCATTTTGTAGTAACCCTTCATAATATTGTAACCGCGAGCAACAAATTCGCCGTTTACTCCGTCGGGACAATCTTCGCCTGTTTCGGGGTCAACTATTTTACACTCAACGTTAGCAAATGCGCTACCAACAGTTTCGGTACGAACCTGCAAAGAATCGTAGTAACTGCTCATAGTACAACCTGGGCTTGCCTCGGTCTGACCGTAAACCGATACGATTTCTTTCATATTCATAACTTCGGTTGCCTTTTTCATAAGGTCGGCAGGGCAGTTAGCGCCTGCCATAATACCTGTACGAATATATGAGAAATCGGTTTTGGCAAAGTCTTCGTGTTGCATCATAGCGATAAACATTGTAGGTACGCCGTTGAAGGCGGTAATATGCTCGTTATGAACGCAAGAGAGAGCCGGTTTTGGCGAGAAATATGGAAGAGGATACATTGTAGTACCGTGTGTCATAGATGACGTCATAGAAAGCACCATGCCAAAGCAATGGAACATAGGCACTTGAATCATCATACGGTCGGCGGTAGACAAATCCATATGGTCACCGATGTATTTACCATTGTTTACAACGTTGTAGTGGGTAAGCATAACGCCCTTTGGAAAACCGGTAGTACCTGAAGTGTACTGCATATTGCAAACGTCGTCTTTATCTACGGCGGCAGCCATACGGTAAACCTCTTGCACGGGCACTTGTGCGGCGCGATCTATAGCATTTTCCCAAGTCATACATCCTTTTTGGTTGTAACCAACTGTGATTACGTTGCGTAAGAAAGGAAGTCTTCGACTATGAAGCGGTGAACCTACCTTTGTATTTTCGAGTTCGGGACAAAGTTCGGCAATAATTTTGCCGTAGTGAGTGTCTTTTGAACCCTCGGTCATAATAAGGGTATGGGTATCGGACTGTTTGAGCAGATATTCAATCTCGTGAATTTTGTAAGCGGTATTTACAGTAACCAAAACAGCGCCGATTTTAACAGTTGCCCAAAACGCGATATACCATTGTGGCACGTTAGATGCCCAAACTGCAACGTGACTGCCTGCCTTTACGCCCATAGAAATAAGTGAGCGCGCAAAGGTGTCAACGTCGTCACGGAATTCTGAATATGTGCGAGTATAGTCAAGCGTAGTGTATTTAAATGCATATTGGTCGGGAAAACACTCAACCATTGTATCAAGTACTTGAGAAAAAGTAAGGTCAATAAGCAAATCCTTTTTCCAAACGAATTTACCCGTATGACTTTTGTTGTAATAAAAGGTACGCTCGTTTTTAGAGGTATCGCCGTATTGTTTCATATAACCAATATATTGCGAGAATATGATTTCCATATCGTCGAGTTCGGCGCACCACTTGGGGTCCCAAACAAGCGACACAAAACCGTCATAGTTTACCGAACGTAATGCCAACATCATATCGCCAATTGGCAATTCGCCCTCGCCTATAAGGCAAAATTCAACGGCGTCGGCAGTTTTTTCGGCATCGTTGATATGAACGTGCTTAATATATGCGCCCAAGTTTTTAATAATTTCTTCGGCAGATTCGCCGCCTTCAAAATAAGCTGACGACATATTCCAAAGAGCCGCCAAGTTGTCGCTTGCGAATTGGTCTAAAACGTCACGAAGTTCGGCAGTTTTGCAAAAAAGACCTGACGTTTCGATTAAAATAGTAATATTTTTAGCCGTTGCCATAGGCAATGCTTTTTCAATAAAACTTATGGTGGTAGCAGTAGCTACATCGGTGTCAACTGCTTTTTCTGCCTTTACACGAATAGCCGGAATATTAAGATTTGAAGCAATGCCAACGCATTTTGAAAACTCTTCAAATGCACTGTCGCTCTTGGTTGGCGCGCCTATATCGCAAAGCACGTCGATACAAGGAATTTGTAACTTCTTTTCATAAAGACGTCGAGCGGTAGCGGCAGCGCTATAATCGTGAAAAGCGCCGTCTTTGTCGGTAAAAAGGCGATTGTTGACGTTGTGCAGTTCGATACCGCCAAATCCCAAATCAACCGCTATATCGCAAAATTCATCAAAAGAACTGTTGTGCCAGCCCTTTGTAGAAAAGGATAATTTCATATTAGTTTGCCTCCTCGTAAACTATTTTGTTTACGGCGTTAATGTATGCGCGTATACTTGCGCTTATAATGTCGGTAGAAATACCGTTACCCGAATAAAGTTTACCGCCCGAACGGAGTTTTACAAGCGCCGAACCCATGGCCTCTTTACCCTCGGTAACCGACTGAATTTGGAAATCGTCAAGTTCGTAGTGGTGACCAATAATTTGCTCAACTGCCAAAAATGCGGCGTCGATAGGGCCGTCGCCAATGCAAATGCCCTGAATTTGTTCGTCGCCCTGCTTAATGGTGATTTGAGCGGATGCAGGAATAATGTTACCTGTGTTTATAACGTAATTTACAAGCGAATAGGTTGCAGGCACCTGCAAAGCAACGCTTGCAATAATTGCTTCAAGTTCTTTGTAACCAACGTTCTTTTTAGCGGCAACACGTAAAAATTCTTCATAAACCTTTGCTTTGTCTTCTTCAGAAAGATCATAACCAAGTTTATTAGCGGCAGAAGATACCGCCTCGATAGTATCGTTTTTATCAAGATGAACGCTTGTGTCATCGGTGGTTTTAATTGCGGCATTGTTGTTTTGAGCGTTGGACGTTACCCAACGGATTTGTTTTACAATGCGGTGAAGTTCGGTAGTTTTAATATTAGAGGTAAAACCGTAGTCGTTGCCGCAATTTTTTATCATATCGGCAAATGTGTCGAGCGGTACGGTTGTACCGTCAACTGCAGTTTTAACTGTAGTTACGCCTTGTTTTACGGCAAGGATTGCTTGCGCTATGGCAAGACCGTTTTTGTTATCGCATTTAACACCTACGGGTACTGAACAAACGTCGGCAATTTTTGTGGCAAATGCGGCAAAATCATCAGGCATCATATTTGCGGCGCTGTCACAAACCGATATGCTTGTAGCACCGGCAGAAATAGCGGTGTCGATTGCGGTTTTAAGAAAATCTTCCTCGGCGCGTGTTGCGTCAACGGCGCAAAATTCTACGTTTTCTACCCCTGCTTTTGCGGTTTTAATGCAGTTTTCTATATGTGCTAAAATTTTATCGGGCTTTTTGTGACATGTGTATTCCATACCAACAGGCGATACGGGAAGTTCAATTCTTATTTGAGCGTTTTTAGCGTTAATAAGAGAAGCAATAGCATTGCTAACACTATCGGCGCCAACACCTGCAGCTACCGAAATAACACTTGATTTAACAAAAGAAGAAATTGTTTTAATAAGCAAAATATCGGCCTTTGCATTTACAATTTCAGGAAACTCAATAACGTCTACGTTAAGGTTTTCAAGTTGTCTTGCAATTTCAATCTTTTCTTTAAAACTGAAATGACTGTTATCTCTACATAATGTAGCGTCTGCAATTTTAATTTGTTTCATAAAAGATCCCTCACATTTTACCGTGTTGGTCGGTAATTTTAAAATAAAAATAAAAAAACCCGAAGCAAAGTTACAAAAACTTTACCTCAGGGACGAAAGTTTAATTTCGCGGTACCACCCTGTTTGCAATCAAAAAGATTGCCAACTCAGTCAAAACTCCAACAAGTTTCGTGTTTTGTAACGGGACAAACCGTAGCAACTTAATAACCGTAGCGTTCAGTCACTCTGCTCGGGAATGAGACTTTCTTTTAATGTTCTTATCGTCTTACACCAACCGACGACTCTCTGAAAAGAAGGGAAGAAAAGAAATAATTCCTTCAAAGCATTTAAAAAATATTTGGTCGTATTATATCATAATGAAAAATGCTTGTCAAGTGTTAAAAATAAAAAAAGCCTTGATTTTCAAGGCTTTTTGCTTTATTTCTCGTTTGTGTGATTGGCGGTTTTATTTAGTTCGAGTAGCATATCGAGATGCGCCTCACAATCAAGGTAGTGGCCAAACACTTTATTGTCACGCTCGGTTGCCTTTTCGGAATAGGCGCGACCCATCCAACCGTGGTAATCTTCGCGAACACTTTCGCAGTAGTCGTGATAACCTTTTTTATAACTACCGTCAATTATGCTTTGGTCAAGTTCTTTCATAAGGTCAAGTGTGTTTTGCAACGTTTCGCCTTTTGAAAGTTCTATACCGTTTATATCATCGTTTATATTAAGCGGAATACGCTCAATCTCACCTGTGATAGTATCATATCTGAGCGCGATTTCATAAGGCCAGTGTGGGTAACAAGCGCGCCATGGTGATACAAAATGGAAATTGCCCTGACCGTAGCATATAAACGCGCCTTTATAATACTCGCTACAACCAATGCAGTGACTGTGTTGACAAGCAACTACGTCGGCGCCCGCATCTACAAGCGCATGGGTGAGTTTGCGCATACGAGGGGACGGGTAGCGGCAGTTTTCCTTGCCACCGTGGTAAATTACAATAACCTTATCGGCATTTGCTTTTGCTTCGCGAACGTCGGCGATGGTGTCATAACAGTCGTAAGGGCGAGAACCCATACGATCTTCTAGCGCGTAAGAATATTCGTGCTCACAAACGCAAACAAAGGCTACTTTTTCGCCGTTTTTCTCAAAATAATAGTTTTTGCGAGAGTCATCGTAATTTTCGCCAAAACCGGTGTATGGAATGCCAGCTTTATCAAGCGCGGTTACAGTATCTTTGTAACCCTCGATGCCATAGTCAAAGATGTGGTTGTTAGAAAGACCTGCAAGGTTGATGCCCACGTCCTTCATAACCTCGGCGGCAATCGGTGTGCCTTTAAGGCAAGGACCAAATTTTTCAATAGCGCCGTCAGACTCGGTTAGGGCGCACTCAATATTTACAAAGTTAATATCATTGCCCTCAAGGCATGGCAAAAAGTCGCCAAAAAGGGTTTTGATGTCTTTTTGTTTAAAAAGTTCGTTGGTGTTTTCCTTTGGGCAAAGGTCGCCCATAAGCATAATTTTCATAAAATCACCTCATAGATTTATATATCAATCTTTTACTAAAAACTCAAAAAATTCAGGCAATAGGTCATCGGCTTCGGGGTGACCCTGAATACCTAAAATGTTGTCGCCGTATTCCACACCCTCTACTACACCGTCACCTAAAGCTGACCACGCGTTTATGGTAGCGAGCGTTTGTGTTGGCGGTACGTTTAGGTAGTGAAAAGAGCAAAGGCGAATACTGTCGCGCCCAATAACCTTATGCAAAAGTGTGCCGGGCACTATATTTACATCGTGCTTGGCAACATCCTCGTTATCTTTTTCGGGGTATTCGTAGCGGTGGTTTGGGATTGCTTCTAGTACCGAGGATTGTGTTTGCTTGTAGTCCCATATTGCTTTTGCAAGGTCGCCCTCGTAACCGCGTTCCTCGACCTTGCGTCTTAGTTCAAGATAAACATAAATAAGTTGTTCGCCAAGGCAAATACCAAGCATACGTTTGCCTGTGGTAATCGCGTGGTGTATAATCTGGAAATGATATGGAAAAAATGCCGCGCCACCCTGGACTAAAAACGCATCACACATATCTAATTGTTCTTCGCTAATCCAGTTGTCCATAGGACAGAGTCCCACAGGCGTAACACCCGCTTCGGCTACACGTTTTATGTAGTTGTTACCAAGCTGGTAGTAGTCTTGCATACAACTGTTATTTTCTTTGATTGTAAGTGATTTTGGCACAATACCAATTTTTTTCATAAAAACACACACCTTTATTTATTAAGTATAGCACAATTTTTAAGAATGGAACAAAAGATTATTGTGTTTGGTCTATAAAATCTTGCAATAACATTTTTTGCAATTTTTCGACCAGTTTGGTTGCCTTGCCTCCGACCGCTTTACCATCTATTTGATCCGCAACAAGACACAACGCACCTGCGGATGAGACTAAAACTTCATCTGCGTCAAACAACTGCTCCAAATTAAATGGCTTTTCTAAAACGGGAATATTCATTTTTTTGCAAGATTCAATAATGTGCTTTCTGGCAATACCCGGTAAAATTAAATTATCTGTAGGTGCGGTAATTAAAGTATTATCTTTTATGATATGGACATTACTGTGGGCACACTCGGTAACCCTGCCGTTTCTGTGAAAAACCGTTTCAAAGCATCCGGCCTCTTTGGCACGTTGAGAGGCAATAACCGCAGGAATTAAATTCAAGGTTTTTATATTACAGTGGAGAAAGCGGGTATCTTCCATAGTAATAAGCTGGATGTGTTTTTTTAGGTCAAGAATTTCTTTGTGGTAAATATTAATCCAAATATTTGCCTTTGTATCACGGGGGAATACGTGATTACGAACAGGAGCGCTACCTCTGGTTGCCTGAAAATAAACAAAGTTTTCACCTGTGTCCATTTTCCTCACCATATCGTTTAACAGTTCTTTCATCTCCGACTTTGAATATGGCAATTCTATTTCTAAAAGTTTTGCACTGTTATAGAATCTGTCAATATGTTCATCAAGCGAAAAAATATTATAGTTTCGGCTATAAGTTGCATCATATATGCCATCACCAAAAAAACAAACTCTATCACTCATAGGAATAGATATGTTTTCGATCTCATCGCAAAGACCGTTATAATATCCTAAATTTTTCATAAAATACTCCAATTTTATAAATTCGATATTCATAAAGTCAGTATAGCATAACAACTTAATCTTTTCAATAAAAAAACAGTCGCATTGCTACTGTTTTGTATATGTTTTGGTTATATATAAAT
>JAFYQN010000045.1 GCA_017559885.1 Clostridia bacterium | reverse complement strand
GATTAAGTTCTTTGCCTAAATGTACAATGATAGCGGCTCTGCCATCAAGTTCCGGTTTAATAGTAACGTGAGAAATTTCGTTACCAGGCAAAACTTCAAGGCGAACGTCTTGCCAAATACCCATAGCAGGGAAGTTTGGCGCCCAGTCCCAAGAAAAATGGCATTGCGCCTTACGAATAAATATACGTTGCACGTCAAAACAACCAAAATATCCTTCTTTTGGATATTCGGCCGCCTTTTGACGAATAGATAATAATTTTACTGTAAGTGTGTTTTCACCAACTGTTACAAAATCGTTTATTTTAAATGCATAACGCAAAAACATATTGTTGGTGTCGGCAATTTTTGTGTCGTTGATATATATTTCAGAAAAGGTGTCAATGCCGTCAAACACAAGTTTTAGTTTGTTTTTAAGCATTTCTTCGGTAACGTTAAATTTCTTTTCATATATCCAGTCTTGCTCGGCAACCCAAGAGCAAATATTAGCGTTATCTGAATAATAAGGGTCGGGAATAACCGACGCATTTAAAAGGTCGTTATGTACATCGCCCGGCACAGTTGCCGAATAGACGTCGTTTGTTTTGGGATTTTTAAGTGTCCATTTGCCGTTTAGCAATATTTTTTCCATATAAAAAACTCCTTTTACAATAATTCAAAGAAATTGTTATAAACAAATTATACCTATAAGAATTCGTAATTTCAATACAATTTATTAAGAAAAAAGTATAAATTATTGACATGCTTTAACGCTAATTTTAACAAATGTTAATTGCTTTACATAAGATGTGGTTGAAAGGATAAAAAAATTATCTTTTTAGTGTGATTAATTTCTTGCAAAAAGTGCAAGAATATTTAATGCATAAAACATTGGAGTGTGAAGCGATAATGAATATAAAACGAGGAGAAATATACTACGCCGATTTAAGCCCTGTAATCGGTTCTGAACAGGGCGGTATGAGACCTGTGCTTATAGTTCAAAACGACGTTGGTAATAAATACAGTCCTACGGTGATTGCCGCCGCGATTACCAGTCAACACGATAAATCAAAAATGCCGACGCATATTGATATAAGCGCCGAATGTTGCGGTCTTAGTAAAGATAGCGTAGTGCTTCTTGAACAGGTTCGTACAATCGACAAACAACGACTAAAAGAAAAAATGGGCGCTGTAGACTCCACGGCTATGAACCGTGTGGACAAGGCGCTTTCGGTCAGTTTTGGGCTTGGAAGTTTTAGTTAAATAAAAATATTGTCAAAATCTCCCTCAAATTTTGGTTGACAAGTTCTTGTTTTAATTATAAAATTAAAATATAGAATTTAGGGAGGTTTTGGCAATGATTAATGAACAATACAAACTTTGGTGCGAAAAAGCAACCATTGACCCCGACCTTGTAGCCGAACTTAAGGCGATAGAGGGTAATGAAGAAGCAATAAGCGACGCTTTTTACAAAGACCTTGAATTTGGTACAGGCGGTTTGCGCGGCGTTATAGGCGCAGGTACCAATCGTATGAACGTTTACACTGTAGGTAAGGCAACTCAAGGCCTTGCAGACTACGTTAACTCGGTAACAAAAAACGGCAAGGTTGCAATCGCATACGATAGTCGTATTAAGTCGGACGTTTTTGCTCGCGATGCGGCGGCTATTTTGGCGGCAAACGGTATTAAAGTATACATTTACAAAGAACTTATGCCTACCCCAATGCTTTCGTTTGCGGTTCGTCATCTTAAATGCGATGCAGGTATTGTTGTAACTGCAAGTCACAACCCATCAAAATATAACGGTTATAAGGCATACGGCAACGATGGTTGTCAGTTAGGTCTTGAGGCGGCTGATTACGTTCTTTCGGTTATGAACAGCGTTGACATTTTTAAGGGTGTTAAACGACTTGAGTTTGACCAAGCTTTGGCAGAAGGCAAGATAGAATATATAGGCGATGATGTAATAAACGCATATATTGCGGCTGTAGAAGCAAAGCGCGTTAACCTTGATGTTGATATGTCTAAACTTAACGTAGTTTACACACCACTTCACGGTTCGGGTAATAAGCCCGTTCGCGCAATTCTTTCTAAAATCGGCGCTACCAACGTAACCGTAGTACCCGAACAAGAATTACCTAACGGTAATTTCCCGACTGCGCCCTATCCAAATCCTGAAATTCGTCAGGCGTTTGAGTGCGCGTTAAAACTTGCTGAAACTGTAAAACCTGATTTACTTCTTGCTACTGACCCTGACGCAGACCGTGTTGGTATAGCAGTTCCAAATGGTGACGAGTACCGTCTGTTTACAGGTAACGAAGTAGGCGCGTTGTTGCTTGAATATATTTTAAAATGCAAAAAAGCAAACGGCACATTGCCCGAAAACCCCGTTGCAGTAAAGACAATAGTTACTACCGACGTTTGTCTTAAAATTGCCGAGGATTATGGTTGCGAACTTCGCGACGTGCTTACCGGATTTAAGTTTATAGGCGAACAAATTGGCAATCTTGAAGCTGTAGGTCAAGAAGACCGTTACGTATTTGGTTTTGAAGAAAGCTATGGTTATCTTGCAGGTACTTACGTTCGTGATAAGGATGCCGTTATTGCATCAATGCTTATTTGCGAAATGGTTGCTTACTACAAGCAAGAGGGTAAAAATCTTATTGAAGTTTTGGCATCACTTTATGATAAATACGGCTATTACTACTGTTCACAAAAGAGCTTTACTTGTGAAGGTCAAGCCGGTATGAAGCAAATTGCCGATATTATGGACCGCCTTGCTACCAATCCACCCAGTGAAGTTGACGGAATTAAGGTTACAAGATTTGACAATCTTAACAAGGCAGAAAGTCTTGATATAGCAAGCGGCGAAATTACCGCAATCCAGTTGCCAAAATCAAACGTTTTGTGTTTCTATCTTGAAGACGGCAGTTCGCTTATTGTTCGTCCTTCGGGCACCGAACCAAAGATTAAGTTATATTTAAGCGCAGTT
>JAFYQN010000044.1 GCA_017559885.1 Clostridia bacterium | reverse complement strand
TATGGCGGTGCCTGTTGATGAGGGCGTTTCACAAATACGCTTTGATTACAAAAACACAGGGTTGCCGATAGGCAAAAACATAACGTTAATTTGTCTTATAACGCTTGCAATTTATTTGATTATATCGGGACTTTTGCTTAAACGAAAGTGCGTTATAAACTATCCCGAGGGCGACGCTTTGCTTGAGAGTTGGCAAGCAGATGATATAGATATGTCGGAAAATCAAGACAAAAATGATGAAATACTGCTTAATAGTCTTGTGGATGATATACCAATTAATAATGAAAAGGAAGAAAACGATGAAACTTAAATACGATTTTGTTATTAACAACGTTGCAGGCGAGACGGTTGCCGTATCGGTTGGCGATAACGACGGTAGATTTAACGGCTATATAAAACTAAATGAAACAGGCGCGTTTATTTTTAAAGCGCTTAAAAAAGATACTACTCGCGACGACGTTATAAACGCGCTAATGGCAGAGTATCCCGACGCAACAAAAGAGGATGCCGCCGAGAGCGTTGACTCGCTTATTGAACAATTAAAGAGGGCAGAACTTTTGGTATGAAGATTTATGATATAAACGATGCCATAAAACAACTCGAAGCACAAGATAGCGCCGCCTTTTTTACAAGTGGCGCCAGTATGCGACCGCTTCTTCGCACGCATAAAGATATTGTTGTGATTTCAAAAGTAACGCAACCGTTACGCGTTGGCGACGTGCCTTTATACAAGAAAAAAGGGGTTAATAAGTTGATTTTGCACCGTATAATCGGTATAAAAGACGACAACACCTATATAATACGCGGCGATAACACCTATCACAAAGAGTGCGTACCGCATAGTGACGTTGTAGGCGTTATGACTGCGCTTTACCGTAGCGGAAAATATATTGATTGCAACAATTCAAAGTCATATAAAACTTATGTGTGGTTTAATAATTTTGTCTATCCTGTAAGATGGTTGTGGAAAACCAAAATTCGCGCGACGCTTGGTAAAATTAAACGTAAGATTATAAAGTAAAATTAAAACACCCGAGAAAATTCTCGGGTGTTTAATTTATGCTTTTTGTTTTGCGCGTTTTGCTTCTTCAAGGCTTTTGCGATATATTTCTTCGGTGGCGAAACTAAGTTTTGTAATAACGTTTTGTTTCGTAGGGTAGCAGTAAAACGAGTCTTTATCGGTCGAAATATCAACACAGTCGTATGGTTTTATGTAACAGTAGTCGTATTCAACGTGTAAAGCACTCATACCCAACGGTTTGCGCTCTATTTTGTAATCTTTGCCGCGATAGTGCCCCGTAAGGGTAAAACCGTCGTTTATATCGTGGGTAAGCGTTGCGTCGCCTAAATGTATAAATCGCCAACAACGAGGCAGAGAGTAAACGTCGACTTTATCTTCAAAATGATATGTGCCGTTTTCTATCTGCTTGCGCACTTCGGTACGCTCCCAAGCGAACCAATCAGGCACGTGATTAAATTCGGTTTCGCCCTCGTTTGCTTTTAAATTACCGTCTTCGAGTAAAGTCCAACGCTTGCCACACTCTTCGCAAAAGATTTCGGCGCCTGCAGAATTCATTTTATGCTCGGTTTTACAAGCAGGGCATTGATAAAGAATTTTATGCAGTCCTTCGGCGCGGAAAGGTTCGGTAATTTTTATACCGTTTTCTTTTTGGTACTTGTATTCATCATATTCTAAAGATTTACGAACTACTGCATTTATCTCGTCTACCGACATTTCTTTTACCTGTTCGGCGGTAAGAATTTGAGTGAACGTGGTGTAAAGAGGCACCTTGCGCGCTTTTCTAAAGTTCCAGAAAGGCGTACGTAAATGGTTGCCGTGATGCACTATACAAGCAACGGGTACCTTGTTCATTTTTATAAGTTTGCCAATCGCCTCGGGAAGAATAGCCGTTGTGCCATCGGGGGAGTAACGCGCTTCTGGATACATACAAAAAACGTCGCCTTTTTGCAGTACGCGGCGAATAGATTTTACAAGGTGTAAATCGTTTGTAAATTTGCGTTTGCAAATACTGCCGATAAGTTCCATAAGCCAAGGACGGCGATAATAACCATCTATTGATACGACGTTGTTTATACGGTGTGGCGCCGTCGCGATTGCTGCCAACTCAAAATCGACAAAATATTGGTGGTTACTAAGCAATATGTATGGCGGTTTTAAATTTTCGGTGTTTATTTTTTCTATTTTATATTCCTGACCAATTAGCATTATTTTGCTTAAAATAAGTATAAGCCAATTTATAATAAGCGGTTGGCGGATTGGGTATTTTGCCGTATTGTAACTTTTTTTGTTTTTGTAATTAACTTCCATAAAAGACCCCTTAATTGTTTTATGAGATTAAGTTTTTAATTTTTTAAATTTATTTATAATTATAATTGGCATATACATAACAACAACGATAATAGGCAAAAGTATTGGAAAAGCCCATTGGTGCGCGCCAAAAATATTTTTAAATAATTCTAAAAACGGTATTTCGTCGGTATGCATCAAGAACATAAAATTTGTATCGCATAAGAAATTTACGCAAAGCACCACAATGCCCATACAAAGCAGTAAAAAAAGGCACTTTGGCGCCGTTTTTATATTGGGTTTTATGTCGCCGCCCACCGTTAACATAAGCGGATAAACAGCCAAAAGGATATGTATGGTAAAACTGTGAATATGCATAAAGTTAAGCGGTGGCAGTTCGGTCCAAGACGGAGTAAGCAGCGCAATAAGCGCGGCAGGAATGCATATTAAATAAAGAAAATTGTCAACTGTTTTGGTTCTTTTAAAGATGTGAAATGCAATCAAAAATACGTTTATACTGCATAGGTGTAGCGGTAGATAACCGTGTTGATAATTTCCACCAATAAAAAGAAATACCCATTTCCAAACCTCGTCAAGCAATATCAAAGAGGCGATAACTATTCGTATAATGTTTTTCACCTTTAGCGATACACGTCGATACACCAACGACAGGGTAACAGCCGATATAATAAAGCCCAAAATCCATAACAAATGTACTTTGCCAAAAGGCGCAAATCCGACCCCATCGGCAACAGTTTCAACAGTATCTAAAAACACAAATACCACCTCTATAATATATTAACATAAAAGGTTGCGAAAGTCACTAAAAAAATATTGCTATGTAGTTTTTACGGGTGTATAATGTTTTAAAAGGAAGTGTTTTTATGAGAAAAATTTTGGTAGTAGTGGATATCCAAAACGATTTTGTTGACGGCGCTCTTGGTACACCCGAGGCACAAGCCATAATTGACAATGCCGCGCAAAAAATTAAAAACTTTGACGGCGATATATTTGTAACGTATGATACCCATTTTGAAAATTATATGGATACATTAGAGGGTAAAAAATTACCCGTGCCACATTGTATAAAGGGTACTGGCGGTTGGCAACTTAATTCTAAAATTGCCGATGCATTAAACGGCAAAAAATATAAAGAGGTTCAAAAACTTACCTTTGGCTCGGTAGATTTGCCAAAGTTGATTAAGAATTCTATTGGTGACGATAAGGCAGAAATTACGCTTATTGGTCTTTGTACCGATATTTGTGTTGTGTCTAACGCTTTGCTTTTAAAAGCAAATTTATTGGATAGCGAAATTTATGTTGACGCGTCTTGTTGCGCAGGCGTTACACCCGACACGCACAACGCCGCGCTTGATACCATGCGTTGTTGTCAAATAAATATAATATAAAAACAAAAACTCGGCGCCATAGTTGGCACCGAGTTTTTTTATGCATTTACGGTTTCTTTTTGCTTTTCTTTTGCCTTTTTTATTTTGTTTGCAATAAATATTGGTAGGTACATAATCGCCATAATTATTGGCAGTAAAATAGGAAACGCCCATTGATGCGCGCCAAATGTGTTTTTAAATAATTCTAAAAATCCAATGTTTGCAGTGTTCATCAAGAACATAAAATTAGTATCAAAAATAAGGTTTAATATAAGTGCAGGTACGGCAAAACCAATAAGTAGTAATATGCATTTTGGCATCATTTTAAGTTCGGGTTTTATGTCGCCGCTTGCTACCAAAACAAAGGGATAAAGCACTAAAAACGTATGTATTAAAAAACTATGCATATGAAAGTAATTCATACAAGGCATATTGGTCCAATCAGGAGTAAGAAGTGCCAACATTGCGCCGGGAATTCCAATATAATACAAAAAATTGTCAACCGTTTTTGTGCGTTTAAACATTGAAAAACTTATAAGCAACACGTTTATACCACATAGGTGAAAGGGCATATGTCCAATACCAAAATCATCGACTGCAAAAGCAACGCAGTTTTTTGCGGTTTCTAAAATAAAAACGATTGCCGCCATACAAATTCGCATAACGTTACGGTGTTTTGTATTTAATTTTTTGTAAACAATCAAACACGTAGCGCACAGTAATACAAAAAACGTTAACCATAAAAGATGCGTTGTGTCGTAAAGATTAAAACCAACGCCTTCGGGTATTTTTGCTTCGGGAGTAAAAAACATATTTCTCACCTCGTGTACATAGTAACATATTTTGACAAAAAAGTCACTAAAAAGTTTTAATATTTGACGATTTTTATGGCATAGTATCATTGACAAACGACCACTTGCAGTATATAATCATTGTGTATGTTTATATATAAATTTATATATTTATTTTTAAGGAAGTAATAGTTATGAAATGGATGTCACTTAACGAACTTAGAGAAAGGTATTTATCATTTTTTGAATCAAAGGGTCACCTGCGTCTTGGCAGTTTCTCTTTGGTGCCAAATAATGATAAGTCTTTGCTACTTATAAACTCCGGTATGGCGCCTATGAAAAAGTATTTTACAGGCGAGGTAACCCCACCAAGAAATCGCGTTACAACCTGCCAAAAGTGTATTCGTACGCCCGACCTTGAGCGTGTTGGTATTACTGCGCGTCACGGCACATATTTTGAAATGCTTGGTAACTTCTCATTTGGCGATTACTTTAAAAACGAGGCGATTCCGTGGGCTTGGGAGTTTTTAACAAAAGACCTTGAAATTCCTGCCGATTTACTTTGGCCATCAGTTTATGAAGAAGATGACGAGGCATACGCTATCTGGCGCGACGTTATTGGTGTGCCCGAAGAGCATATTGTAAAACTTGGTAAAGCCGATAACTTCTGGGAGCATGGTACAGGTCCTTGTGGTCCATGTAGCGAAATCTACTTTGACCGTGGCGAAAAATACGGTTGTGGTTCACCTGACTGCAAACCCGGTTGCGAATGCGACAGATATATGGAAATTTGGAACAACGTTTTCACCCAATTTAACAATATGGGTGACGGCACTTATACCGAACTTGAACACAAAAACATTGATACAGGTATGGGCCTTGAGCGTTTGGCTTGCGTAATGCAGGGCGTTGACAACATGTTTGAGGTTGACACCATTCGCAATATTCTTGATAAGGTTTGTGAAATTTCAGGTAAGACATACGGCGCAGATAAAAAGGTTGATATTTCTATCCGCGCTATTACCGACCACGCAAGAGCATCTACATTTATGATTAGCGACGGTATTATTCCATCTAACGAAGGTCGTGGCTACGTGCTTCGCCGTCTTATTCGTCGCGCGGCTCGTCACGGACGTCTTATCGGTATTGACCGCTCGTTCCTTGTAGAAATGGTTGAAGCAGTAATAAAAGAAAATGCATCGGGCTACCCCGAACTTGTTGACAAGCAAGAACTTATCAAAAAAGTTATTGCTAATGAAGAAGCAAGTTTCTCAAAGACCATTGACCAAGGTCTTGGTATTCTTAATGACCTTACAGCAAACGGCGGTACGCTTTCGGGCGAGGATGCATTCCGTCTTTATGATACATATGGTTTCCCACTTGACCTCACACGTGACATTTTGGCTGAAAAAGGTATGACAGTTGATGAAGAGGGCTTTAATGCCCTTATGCAACAACAACGCGAAAAAGCTCGTAGCGCTCGTAAGGCAAGCGACGGCGAGAGTTGGAGCAGCGATGGCATTAACTTTGACGACGTTGCCGCTACCGAATTCTTGGGCTACACACAAAACGAGTGTGAAGCAACCGTACTTGACATAGTAGTTGAAGGTGAACACGTATCAAGTGTAAATGCAGGCGAGAAGGCAATTATTGTTCTTGACAAAACTGTTTTCTACGCTGAAAGCGGCGGTCAGGTTGGCGATACAGGTGTTATTGGCGAATTTACAGTTGTTGATACCAAAAAGACAGTAGACGGCATCTTTACCCACATCGGTACTGCAAACGCTACAATCTCGGTTGGCGATAACGTAAATGCAAAGATTGACGTTGCTCGTCGTGAGGCTATTCGCCGTAATCATACCGCGGCTCATCTTTTGCAGGCGGCGCTTCGTCAAGTTCTTGGCACACACGTTGAGCAAGCAGGCCAACTTGTAAACGAAAAATCAGTTCGTTTTGACTTTACACATTTCTCAGCGCTTACAGCAGAGGAAATCGCTAAGGTTGAAACACTTGTTAACACAGCTATTCTTGACGGCATAGTGGTAGATAATCGCGAAATGCCTATTGATGAGGCTCGCGCTCTTGGTGCAATGGCGCTCTTTGGCGAAAAGTATGGCGATATTGTTCGTGTTGTAAAAACGGGCGAATTTTCTACCGAACTTTGTGGTGGTACTCACGTTGACAATACTGGCAAAATAGGTTTGTTTAGAATTATTAGCGAAAGTGGTATTGCGGCAGGTACTCGCCGTATAGAAGCGTATACGGGCTTTAATGTTGTAAATCTTATAAATCACTATAAGTCATTGCTTAGCGATACTGCGGCTACACTTAAAGTGGGCAATATCGAAGACGTTGCAGTAAAGGCGGCGGCTACAGTTAAGCAAATGAAAGAAGACTCTAAAAAGATTGAGTCGCTCGAGGCAAAACTTGCATCGGGTAAACTTACCGACCTAATGGCAAATGCTACCGATGTAAAGGGTGTTAAGGTTGCTACTGCTAAGTTTGACGGCACTGCGCCCGACGAACTTCGTAAGATGATTGACACTATCAAGGCAGAAAACGATAATGCGGTTGCAGTTTTGGCGGCAGTAAACGGCGAAAAACTAACCTTCTGCGCAGGTGTTGGTAAAACGGCTCTCGCTTCAGGCGCGCACGCAGGTAACATTGTTCGCGCCGTAGCGCAGATTGCAGGCGGTAACGGCGGCGGTAAACCAGATAGCGCTATGGCAGGCGGCAAAGAAATTGCCAAAGCCGACGAGGCACTCGCTGCTGTAAATTCTATTGTTGAAGGAATGATTAAATAATGGCTGATTGTCTATTTTGCAAAATAGTTGCAGGTGAAATACCCTCAACAAAAATTTATGAGGATGAAAGCGTTTACGCTTTCCTTGACATCGACCCAAAGGCGCCGTTTCACGCTATAATTGTTCCAAAAGAGCATATCGCGTCTGCGGCAGAGATTAATGAAAATAACAGTCATTTAATAGCAAAGATTTTTGAAGCGGTTGCTAAAATTGCGAACCAGGAAAATCTCGAAAAGGGTTTCCGAGTTGTAAACAACTGTGGCGAAGAAGGCGGACAGACAGTAGGACACATACATTTTCATCTATTGGCTCGTCGTAATCTTCAATGGCCACCGGGCTAATGTAATGCACAATGCATAATTCACAATGCACAATTTAACGGACGACCAATGGTCGTTCCTATAAAAAAAGGTGATATATATGTCTGAATTCTATACTATGAAAATTGCGGGACTTGAGCGCAATCTTGAAATGTTTCCGGTAAGCGATAGTCTTGATATTGCGGCGTTTATTATCTTTGGTGACGTTGAACTTACCGTTGCGGGTTGCGCAGAACTTCTTAAAAAAGTTCCGGCGTTTGACGTAATACTCACTCCTGAAGCAAAAAGTATACCAATGGCGTACGAAATGGCTCGTCAAAGCGGCAAACCATACGTTATTGCTCGTAAGGGCGTAAAGGTATATATGCGCAATCCTTTGGAGGTAGAGGTTACTTCTATTACAACTCAAAAGAAGCAACACCTATATCTTGGCGAAACTGAAGTTAATATGATAAAGGGTAAGCGTGTGCTTATCATAGACGACGTTATCTCTACAGGCGAATCACTCGCGGCTGTTCGCGAGCTTGTAGGTAGAGCTGGCGGTATCGAAGCGGCGGCTTGCGCTTTTCTTGCCGAAGGTGATGCGGCAGATAGAACGGATATTATCTATCTTGAAAAACTTCCCTTGTTTTTTAAATAAGAGGTAAATTATGAACGAATTTGAACTTAAAATTCTTGATTTTATACAACAAAATCTGCGTTTTGAGTTTTTGGATAATTTAATGGTGCTTATAACCCGACTTGCTGACGACGGCATATTGTGGATAGTTTTGGCAATAGCTTTGCTATGCTTTAAACAATCTCGAAAAATGGGTATAACGTTAAGCGTCGCCTTGATATTGGGATTGCTTATTGGCAATATTGGACTCAAAAATATTTTTGTGCGTCCACGTCCATATACTGTAAATCCTGCAATCGAGGGTCAAATGCTTATTGAAAAACTTAAAGATTTTTCGTTTCCCTCCGGTCATACGCGCTGTTGCTTTGAAAGCGCGATGGCAATGTATCTTTGCGATAAAAGATGGGGCAAAGCGGCATTTGTGCTTGGCATACTTATCGCTTTTTCGCGTATGTATCTTTATATGCACTACCCGACCGACGTTATCGGCGGTGTGGTGTTAGGTCTTATAAACGGTGTTATAGCGTTTGTTGTTGTGGATAAAATTTATAAACTTATAAAGAGAAAAAAATCAAGACTTGCATAAGGTGATATTTATGTTAAAAGAAATACTTAAAGAACGTGACTTGTTACCAATTTTAAAAATGAACGACGGTCGCGACGTAACACCTGAACTTTGGCCTGAGCGTCGTCAAGAAATGCTTAATTTGTTGCAAGAATATTCTTACGGATATACTCCCGAATGTTGTGGCGAGGGTAGGGGCGAAGTAATTTTTGAAGATAAACTTGCCTATGCCGGCAAGGTAACCGAGCAACATATAAACCTTACTTTTAACACTCCCGGCGGTGAATTTACCGTTTATACGGAGTTGTATATTCCAAACAACGTAGAAAAACCACCCGTGTTTTTAAACCACGCGTTTCGTCGTGTGCCCGATAGATACATACCTGTTGAAGAAATTACCGATCAGGGTTTTGCGCTTTTTGTAATGGTTTATAAAGAGGTTGTAAATGATAACCTTCATGGTGATTATTCCGACGGTTTGGGTAAGATGTTTGGTGTGGTAAATCCACGAGAAGATAGAACTCAGTGGGGCAAGATTGGCATGTGGGCTTATGCAGGTTCACGTGCGCTAGATTATCTTCTTACACGCGATGATATTGATGCTAATCATACTGCGGTAATCGGTCATTCGCGTCTTGGCAAAACTGCCCTTTGGACAGCGGCGCAGGATGAGCGTTTTTGGTGCGCTATATCAAACAACTCAGGTTACGGCGGCGCCGCAACTTCAAAGCACGGAAACGGCGAGCACGTGGTTGACTTTTTGCGTGTTGGCTCTTGGGATTGGTATTGCGAAAACTTTAAGGATTATAAAGACGAAAAAGAGGACTGCAAACCCTATGATCAAGCACATCTTTTGGCGCTTATTGCTCCGCGTCTTATGTGCGTGGGATCAGCTGTTGAAGATGCTCATGCTGACCCCGAGTCTGAATTTTTGACTCCACTTTACGCAAGTTGCGCGTGGGAACTTTTTGGTAAAAAGGGACTTATTACCCCCGACAAACTACCCGAGCCGGGTGACCATCTGCTTGATGGCAATATCGGTTATCACCTTCGCGCAGGAAGACATTTTATCTCACGTGAAGATTGGAATCATTATATTAAATTCTTAAAATCTAAATTATAAAAAGTAAACCCTATGCTTAAATCTTAAGCATAGGGTTTTGTTTTAATCATTATTATTTTTGATAACCGTCATATTTTTTTAGAAGTTCGATAAGTCTTTCTTGAGTTAGCATATATTGACTATCTGCCGTGTAGACATCAAAGTCAATATCAGTAACCTCACTATCACCGCACATTTGACTTTTAACAATACTTCCGTCTTTCAGTAAATAAACTTTATTTACAGTATCGTTAATGGTTATGTTTATTATGTAGGTGTTTGGAAACAATAGTAATTCGTGCAATTTATCGCTAGGATATATGTGGCTATATGTATATTTTTCTAAAAATTTTAGGTCGGTACTATCGCTTATAATAGTGCCATCAGAACTGTATTCATGAATGATTTCGAAACTTTGTATTGAACTTACATCGTCAGTTGCTGTTAAAGCACGAATCAAGGTAAGTTCATATTCATTTTGATTTATTTCAGACGAGTTGTTGGTGGGTGCGGACGGTGTTTTACATGCGGCTAGACAAACTAACATTGTCACACAGAGTATAATAGAAAACAATTTTTTCATTGTAAAACTTCCCTTCAACACTAATATACTTTACAATTTTAATATATCATAAAAAATCTAGAATTGCAATATAACGCAATCCTAGATTTCTATTTTAAAATCTAGTATATAAATGTTGCCATTATCAAACCTTATGGCTTTCTTTTCTTCTCCAAATGCTATTTGCACTGTGCTTTCGTACGCTGAAGATACGCCTACCCAACCGAAAGATAGACAGGATAGAATTACAAGGCTTAGATACAGTGTTCTAAAATATGTTTTTATTTGTCTTTTCATTTTTTATCCTTTATATTTGTTATAGTGTGTTAAAAAGATTTATTAGAGCGTTTGATAATAGTTCTGCCGAGTATTTTGCCTCATCAAAGGTGTTGCCATCGGTGCCGATTTCTATTAACATGGAGCCTGTTGTAAGGCTTTCGTTGTAGTTTTTTGGCATAAAATGTATTGCCCGCGCAAGCGAGGGGTACATATCTTCTACAGTTTTTTGTAACTTGGTTGCAAGTTTAAGGTTTTCTTTCCAATTGGGAAAGTTTGTCACACTGCCGCTTTGTGAACCCATAACAAGCATTATTTGCGCCGCTTTTTTGCCGTTTATTTCGGTGGTTAGCTTTACCTTGTCGGTATCGTTTTCGGCAAGGGCATCGCGATGAAGGTCGATTACGATTTTAATACTTGGATATTTTTTTAGATAACTGCTTATGGTGCCGGCGGCGCGTGAATAGCTTTCGTTATATGAGGGGTGGTCGTGCTGTGTGGTATCGTGAATTGTTATTATGCCTGCCGCGTTTAATTTGTCAGATACTATTTTGCCCAACGCTACCATATTATATGCGTTGTCAGTAGTGCGCGCAGTATCATTTTGGGTGTAGTAATTTTCGTTGTGCCGCAAATAACTTTCGGTGGCGTGGGTGTGAAGTATTAGCACTTGCGGTTCGCTATTCTTTTCTATATTAAAACCAATCTTGCCGTCTACAAAGTCTTTAAGATTAATTTGGAGTTCGGTGTTGTTCTTTAAATAAACGTTGTTGTAAGAAGTGTTGGCGGTATAAGGGGATATAAATTTTTCAATTACTTTGCCTTGTACCGTACCTAAAGCCGATACCGCAACCGATTCGGCGTTTTGAGAGTTAGATGAAGTAGTTTCTTGTTTGTTTTCACTTTCTTGGGGTACTGTATCGGTGGCAATAGTTGTGGTAGACTCATTTTGCGGCAACCCGGATTCTATTATTTGTATCGCAAGAACGTTGCTGTTTGTTATAGAAAGTCCCTTAATGCTTGTATACGTTAAAAACAACGCAACGCAAAGCGCCGCCGAACAAAAACGAATTATTGCGTTTGTATTACTCACAATTTCACCACCGTCCATAAACAAGTTTATGTGCGCGGTGGTTTTTTTATGTCAAACTTTCTATTATCGCTATATCAAGTTCGGGCTGCAAAAAGATATTTATTGCGCGTGAGAGTATATCGGACGCCTTTTCTACAAGCAGGTCAATCTCTTTTGGTGTTACCATCATGTTTTCTCGAGTTTCAAACAGGTGGTTAGCGTCAATTACCG
>JAFYQN010000043.1 GCA_017559885.1 Clostridia bacterium | reverse complement strand
GTAAGGGTTTTGCTATTGTCACCAACCTCAAGAGCAAACGTACCGCCACCAATATAGGTAGATTTGCCGTCGGCAACCGCGCCTGTAACGGTAATAGAATCCACACCGTATTTAACCGTTACGTCGTAATTTGTAGTATTGGGGTTAAACGCAGGAGAAAGCGAACCGCTGCTGAGTTTTATTGACGCAAGATTAGCGTTAGAAGACGGCTTTGGGGTAACGACGCTTACTTTAGCAGAGGTTGATGCCTTTGATTCCGCCTCACCGCCGCCAAGAATCGATGCCGTTATATTTGAATTTCCCGCAGCAATAGCGGTAAAATTAAGGGTATATGAACTTGTTTTTGATGGTTTGGTAGCGCTAAAACCGTCATCAACGATTTTTACACTTCCATTACCTGTGCTATAATCCGCGCCTGAAACGCTGTTAAGTTTTAAAACGCTTGAGTTATAAGTTACATCTACTTCAACGGCGTACAAGGTAGCGTCAGCGTTAAACTGAATCTTTACGTTAAAAGATTTGCCAACCTCGTATTCGCCTGCGCCACTTATTGTAGCGGTCGCCGCCGATACGTTAAGCGCAAATACCGATAAAGCAAGCGCTATAATTATTACAAAAGACAGTAAAGTTTTTATTGTTTTTTTCATCTTAATACCTCAGTTAACTAATGGTTTTAACACCTAAAATATGCATTTTTACTGCCGCCAAATCAACTGCGTTTATCGTGCCGTCATCGTTGATATCACTGGCTTTAAAAGCGTTGTTTTCAAGCTTTTTAACGCCTAAAATGTGCATTTTTACCGCCGCTAAATCAACAGCGTTTATTTTATCGTCACCACTTATATCACCCTTTTTTATTACCGGTTCAGGTTCGGGTGGCGGTGTTGGTTGTGGGGTTTCGACTGTTGTAGGTATTGGACTTGCAGTATCACTCATATTTTTAAACACGGGAATTTTAAAGGTTGCCGTACCGTTTGTATTGTCTAAAAATCCCGAACTTATACGTATAGCGTCACCTCTTGAAGCGTATACCGATTCGGCATATTGATGGTCTACCGACTGACTTGTCACATAGTTAAAGTTTTTGTAGTAGTATGTGTCTTGCCCTGCGTTTACATAACCGTCTGCGTAAAGTTTTGCGCCACCTACTATTGCCGCCTCGCGCGAGTTCCACCCTTGTTGTTTGGCGTAACTTAACGCATTGCCTATTACATCGCTACCCGTTGCATTCCAGTTATAGAAGTTATAATATCCTTCATAACCCGAGTACGTGCCCGACGTAACCGTGCTACCGTTTACACCTACCTCAAGTATTATTGCCGCCGCTAAAACGTATGGGCTTATGCCCGATTGTTCTGCCGCAAGTATAAGGTCGTCAAGGTACGCGTCAGCGTCGTTGTCATAACCTTTTGCCAAAAAGGTATTTGCTACCACTGTGCGAAGTCCGTCTTTGGTTTGTATTTCTTTGTTATACGATTGTTCTAAAAATGCAAATATATATTTTTCGGTTAAGTAATTTCTTGGGTCTACAAAGTACGCTATCGCCGCGCGTGAAGCATAGGTCCAACCGGGATAGCTTTGTGTCCAGACGCCTGTTGCCTCATTATACGAGCGTATATCTCGCCATTCGTTACCGCCGTAAGACAGTTCTACCATCTTTTTTCTTTTGTTTACATCTGACGGACTGTACTGTAAATCTACCGCGGTGTTAAAATCCATATTTACGTTATGCGCCACAAATTTCCAATTGGGATATTTTGAGTGCAACGCCCTTAAAGCATCGCGGTAACTTTCGGGGAAGTTTTGTATATTCTTTTCAAAATCTTCGTCATAGACGTAATCGTCGCTTGAGGGAGGAAAAGAAATATATTTACCGTATATGTATCCCGTATAACTCTTTTTTTCGCTTTCTTTATATGTAACGTTGTACCACGTTTTAGTGCCGCCGCTTTCGGCTTGTTCGCCCTCGAGAGATGAATTAACCGTAACCTCTACGTTAGAAACGCGTATTAGCACAGTCGAAGTTTTTGTGTTGGGTTCGGTACGTATTGCTACGTCGGTGCCAATTACGTTGGCAGTTTTTGTTTGCGCCGATATTTTTATAACACAACAAGATACCATCATTACGACAGACAGTATCACACTTAATATTCTTTTAGAATTTTGCACTTTTTCACCAACTTCCGGCGCTTACACCCCATTTTAACAATTATATTATATATTTCGACATACTTTATGTCAACTGAAAAAATAAGGAAGATTACCGCGCTTAACACCGTAATCTTCCTTATTTTATTCCTTTAATTTTTCAATTGCGTCTAATACAGCCGTGTTATCAGGTGTTATTAAAAGTATAACAAAATCACCCTCTACAAGAATTTTTGCGTCATCCATACGCAGATTAAAATTTGGATCGTACTCGGCTTTGTCGCCCTCTGATAAGGTTTGTTTTCGCCTTTCGAGAAGCGATTTTAATTGTTGTGCGTCATTGTTTGTTTTTGCCTTTAATACCGATATCTCATAAGTAGTATTGTCGTTGCTGTAACAAATGGCATAATCATCAATTAAGTCGAACTCTTCACATTCTTTAAAAAGTCCGTCGGACCACAAAGACATATAAAACGAATCTAATTCGTTTTTGTTTTTAATATAAGTTTGGGTGTTGTCATGTGATTCTACGTCGGTTGCCGCATTTAAAATCATTTCACACGTAACGTTTTTAGAAAATTGCTTGGTATTACCACAAGCGCATATTAATAATAATACAACACATATATAACAGGCGGTTAAAATCTTTGCTTTTTTCATTTTATAGCCCCCAATTTTAAATATGATATATTTTTTGCGCTTGAAAACTCGGTTATATTTTCAAGTATTAAAATTTGGTCAAAGTTTTCATCACACAATAATTGCTGTACATTATCGTTATAATAGAGCAAATCTATAAGAGTTAAATCATAATGTATCGCCAAAAAGGGCG
>JAFYQN010000042.1 GCA_017559885.1 Clostridia bacterium | reverse complement strand
TTTTCCTTTAATATTTTAATAAAAACATCAATGTCGTTAAGCGCAAGTACCGTGGAAATATCAAAATTCTGGAGTAATCCGTGTAACATTTGCTCTTTGGTAGCATTTTCATTTTTTAGCATTTTCCATAGATGAGCAGTTGTGTCGGTAAGAATAATGGAACTGGTAAAATTGCGGTTTATTGATTTGTCGCAAACAATGACAGATTGACCATTTTCTTCTTTTAAATAAAATCCTTGTTTGATTTTCATTGTTTCACCTAAATTCATAATATATTCAAAAACCAATACTTGCATTTTTATTAATTATATACTAAAATACAATATAATGCAAGTAAAGTTGTTGGAGGCATATAAATGGATACTTTTGTTGAACAAATAGTTGCAATAAAGAGAACGTGGAAAATGTGGATGGCATACGTCGGATTAGCGTTGGTTGCTATCGCAATTATGGCTATTGCTATTTGGGTTTTTACACCTGTTTCAATAGTAATTGTAGCGTTAACGTTTTACGGCACTTTTAAACTATATTCAATGCTTTGTATAGAATATGAATATATTATCACCAATTCTACAATGGATATTGATAAAATTATTGGAAAAAGTTCTCGCAAACGCGTTTTAAGTTTTGATTTAACAGCAGTACAACGCGTTGAAAAATATACAGGTAAATTGCCTCCCGACGTTTCAAAAGGTTGTTTTTTTGCTTGTAATCCTGATGATAACAATGCATTCCTTGTTTATTATAAAGAGGAAGGCAAGGCGCAAAAAAACTTTGTTTTCGCGCCAAACGAGCGTACTCGTACTGCTATAAAAAACTTTTTACCTCGCCATTTAGGCGAAAATTTATAATAGGTGTTTACTATGAAAGTTTTAACTGCTAATCAAATTAAAAATGCAGAAGATAATGCCGTTAGTCGCGGCATTTTTTCTTATGCCACACTTATGAAAAAAGCAGGCGATGCCGCAACTGAAGAAATTATTAAAAGATATTGTGTTTTAAACAAAAAAATATGTGTTGTTTGCGGTAGCGGTAACAATGGCGGAGATGGACTTGTAATCGCCTCTAATTTGCGTCGTATGGGCGCTAACGTTGTTTTGCTTACACCGATTGGTTTTCCGTCGACCGACGTAGTTTTACAGTTTAAAGATGATGTTAGCGGTATAAAAATTATAGACGATTTTGTCGGTGAATATGATATTATAATTGACGCGCTGTTTGGAATAGGACTAAATCGTTTGTTGAACGAAAAAATCTCTACGCTTGTTGAAAAAATCAATACATATAATTGCATAAAAATTGCAATTGATATTCCAAGCGGTGTGTTTTGTGACGGCGGCGAGGTAATTACTGCTTTTAAAGCCGACTTAACACTTACGTTTTCGTGTTATAAAATTTGTCAATTATTACCTCGTACAAGCGTTTATTGTGGCAAAACCGTTGTACTTGATATTGGTTTACCAATCGACGAATTTAAATATTTAACTATCGAAAAACCACAAAAAGTTTTTCGACCTCAAAATTCTCACAAAGGAACATTTGGAACTGCAATACTTTTTTGTGGAAGTTACGGTATGTGTGGCGCTGAAATTTTAGCCGCTCAAGCCGCTTTGCGTTCGGGTGTTGGTATTGTAAAAGCGTTAGTGTGTGATAAAAATTATAACGCTTTTACCTCGGCAGTACCTGAAGCTGTAACAATACCTGTCGAAACCTCTCAAAACGGCGCTCCAATTATATACGATAGAGAAATATTATCTATTTTGTCAAAAGCAAACGCATTACTTGTTGGTTGTGGTATTGGCAACAGTTACGATGCGCACAATTTAGTTACAAGAACGCTTGAAAGAACAACCATACCGACTGTAATTGATGCGGATGGCATAAATGCTATTGCGGGCAACATAAATATTATAAAAGAAATTAAAGCCCCCGTAATACTTACTCCGCATCCTGCCGAGATGGCGCGTTTGTGCAACACTACGGTTCAGAAAATCGAATTAAACCGAATTAAATACGCTAAAAAAATTGCTACCGAAAACAATTGTATATTGGTACTTAAAGGTACAAATACAATTGTAGCAACACCCGATGAAAAAGTATTTTTTAATACTACAGGCAATGACGGTCTTGCTACAGGCGGTAGCGGCGACGTACTTTCGGGTATGATTGTATCGCGTTTGGCGCAGGGATACAACCCGCTTACCGCAGTTTTAAATTCGGTTTGGTTACACGGTGCTATAGCCGATGAATTGTCAAAATCCATATCTACACGCGCTATATTACCAAGTGATATTATCGAGGGGCTAAAAACAATTTCAGATTAGGTGATTTTTTGAAACGTTTTTTAGTTATACCCATAGTCGTTTTAATACTTTGTTCCGGATGTTCAAAACAAAATACCATATTGCCAACGCTAAGTAACATTTCTTTTACAGCGCAAATTAATTATGGTGAACAAGAATTTGTGTGTGATATTACTATTGATAATCAAAATCTAAATTTAGTAGTTTTAGAACCTTGGGTAATTAAAGGTTTTGCTGTAAACATTAACGAAGTCAGTACAAATGCTGAATTTAAGGGCGTTTCATATACACAAGACTTTAATTCATCGTCTCAAGGCGCTATAACAAATATTATACTAAACGTTATAAAAGACGCATCAGTTCAGGATATGACTTGTGATGACGAAAATTGTGTTATAACAGGCAAAGTGGATGATTACGTTTATAAATTTACATTTGCGCCTTCAGGGCTACCGATTTATTTAACAATTGATGATATTGATTTAAAAATTAATTTTAAAAACATTACTGTAAATTAAGGAATTTTAAATATGGTTAAAGAAAATGTAATACAATTGATGCAAAAATTAGATTTTCCTAACATAGCTCAAATCGAGTTGCTTAACGCGCTTGATGTGTTGCTTGAAAATAATGATTTTATTACTATTGTAAATCGTTATGATTACGATGAATTTAATATAAACAAAATGGTCGAAGATACAACAACGCTTGCTGAAAGTAAGGAAATTTGCCATTATACAGCCCACATGTTATTGTTTTTATGTATGGCGCCTACATTGCATAATAGGTTTAAGCAAAAGGGAATTAGTGATCAAATATTTTATGATACAATGTGCGATTTGCGCTACAAACTTATCGAATGCAGTTTGGTTCACGGTAAA
>JAFYQN010000041.1 GCA_017559885.1 Clostridia bacterium | reverse complement strand
GCGGTCTTTTGACCTTTGTCATAAGAACGTTCAGTCCATTACCCGAAGGCGTTTCGTATGCGATTTTGCTTATGAATATTCTTACTCCTCATATAAATCGTCTAACACTTGCTAAACCTTTTGGCGCTATGGAGGTGGCAAGCAAATGAAAGAACTACTAAACAAAATCAAAAATTTATTTACAAAAAACGAAATTGTAAACCCTACTGCCGTTTTAGCGGTTATTTGCATAGTTGTAACTTTGGCGCTTAGTTCTACTAATTTGCTTACAAAAGATAGAATTGCAAAACTTGCTGTCAAAGCGCAAAACGAGGCAATGGCAAAACTTATCGAAGCCGATGAATATACCGAACTTCCTGCCCAGACAAGTTTTGGTGAAGTAAGTTACCACGCCGCTATAAAAGACGGTGACACAATAGGTATACTTCTTGTAACCGAGGCAAACGGCTACGGCGGTACTATTAAGGTTATGACCGCGGTAGATATGAACTGTTCTATCGTTGCAATCGAAATTCTTGACGCATCGGGCGAAACACCGGGTCTTGGTCAAAACGTAACAAAAGAAAGTTTTTACAGTCAGTTCAAGGGCGAAAGTGGACAAATCGACGCTGTTACAGGCGCAACAATAAGTTCTACCGGCGTTACAAATGCCGTAAACCAAGCGCTTAAATATGCCAATGAAATAATCAGCAATCAAGAAGTTGCTACCGAAACTATAGAAAACGTATCAAACGATAAGGAGGTTCTTGAATGAAATCAAAAAATTTAAACATTTTAACAAATGGTATCATTAAAGAAAATCCTGTTTTACGACTTATGCTCGGTACCTGCCCTACGCTTGCGGTTACTACTGCGGCGATAAACGGTATCGGTATGGGTATTGCCGCTACAATAGTTCTTGTGTGTTCTAACCTTGTTATTTCATTACTTCGTAATTTTATTCCCGATAAGGTTCGTATACCTGCTTACATTACCATTATTGCAGGTTTTGTGAGCGTTGTTCAAATGCTTGTTAAGGCATTTACTCCCGCTATCGACGAATCACTCGGTATTTTCTTACCTTTAATAGTTGTTAACTGTATCATTTTGGCTCGTGCCGAAATGTTTGCGTCAAAAAATCCCGTATTACCAAGTGTGCTCGACGGATTGGGTATGGGTATCGGTTTTACCGCAACCCTTACTCTTATGGGCGCTATACGCGAATTGTTTGGCGCAGGTTCAATCTTTTCTTTACAACTTATACCCGAAAGCATTTCTCCAATGATAATTTTCTTGCTCCCTCCGGGCGGTTTCTTTGTGTTTGGCATTTTGGTTGCAGTTTCAAACGCCATTGCAAAACGTCAGGGCAAACCTGTTGTAGAGCATTTGGGTTGCGCAAATTGTCCTGCTCGCGCGGCTTGTAAAAACGCAACGCTTGATAGCGAGCAAAGCGTTACCGAATGCGTAGCAAAAGAACAACCTGCCGTAGAGCAAGAAGAGGTTGAGGCAAAAAAAGAGGTTAAACCAAAAACAAAAAAACCAGCTAAACAACCAACCGAACAAAAAACGGAAGAAAAAGAAGAAAAGGTAGGTGGCGGTGATGAATAGTGTTACAGCTATAGTGTCGATTCTTCTTGCAGGTATTCTTACCAACAATATGGTACTTTCAAAGTTTTTGGGTATTTGTCCGTTCCTTGGCGTATCCAAAAAGGTTAATACCGCCTTTTCTATGAGCGTTGCCGTAACTCTTGTTATGGTTATTGCAACGGCTGTTACTTGGCCTATATACACGTTTTTGCTTGTACCAAACAATCTTGAATATTTACAAACTATTGTATTTATTTTGGTAATCGCCGCAATTGTTCAATTGATTGAAATATTCTTAAAGAAGTTTATTAAACCAATCTACAACGCACTTGGCGTATATTTGCCACTTATTACAACCAACTGCGCGGTGCTTGGTATTACAATGCTTAATATTACCGACGGCTTAAACTTTGGACTATCACTTGTAAATGCGCTCAGCGCAGGTCTTGGCTTTATGCTTGCTATGATTTTATTTGCAGGTGTACGTTCAAAACTTGAAACAGCCGACATACCCGAATTTTTAAAAGGGCTTCCCATTACGCTTATAGCCGCAGCTATTGTGGCGTTGTCGTTCTTGGGCTTTGCCGGTATAGGAGGTTAAATTATGGATATTTTAATTCCTATACTTATAGTTGCTATAATGGGTCTTGTTTTAGGACTTGGTCTTGCCCTTGCCGCTAAATTTATGGCGGTACCAACCGACGAACGCGAAGCAAAAATTCGTGAGTGTCTACCGGGCGCAAACTGCGGCGCGTGCGGATATACAGGTTGTGACGGTTACGCCGCCGCAATTGCAAACGGAGAAGCCGAACCCGACAAGTGCGCACCCGGTGGCGAAACAACCGCAAAAGCGTTGGGCGAAGTCTTGGGTATAGAAATTTCCGCCACACCAAAAGTTGCTTTTGTTGCCTGTAGGCGAAATTCAAAAGAAAAATACGAATACACCGGCAAACCATCTTGCCTGTCAGCAAGTCTTGTTCACGGCGGACCGCTTGATTGTCAGTTTGGCTGTATTGGTCTTGGCGACTGCGTGTCAGCGTGTTCTTTTGGCGCAATCTCGGTGCAAGACGGCAAGGTTGTTATTTGTGAAGATTTGTGCGGTGGTTGTGGTTCTTGCGCGGCAGTTTGTCCTAAATCAATTATTAAAATTGTGCCAAAAACACAAACAACCCGTGTACTTTGTTCTAATTGCCACAAGGGACCTAATGTTGTTAAAGTTTGCACAACGTCATGTATTGCTTGCGGTATGTGTGTAAAAGCGTGCGAAAACGACGCTATTAAGTTAGAAAATAACGTAGCGGTCATTGACCCCGACAAATGCATAAATTGTGGCAAATGTAAAGCCGCTTGTAAGCGCAACGCAATCATTTAATATTAAAGGCGGTTTGACAAAAACCGCCTTTTAATTTTCTTGACAAATAATGTTCGTGTTATATAATTATATGTGGTAATAAAATTAATTAATTTTGGGGGTGCCGATTATGGCAATATTACTTACAGGTGGCGCAGGTTACATAGGTAGCCATACCTGCGTTGAAATGCTAAACGCTGGTTATGACGTAATTGTTGTTGACAACCTTAACAACAGTAGCGTTGAATCACTTAACCGCGTAGAAAAAATCACAGGTAAAAAAGTAAAGTTTTATGAAGAAGACGTTTGCAACTATGATGCTCTT
>JAFYQN010000040.1 GCA_017559885.1 Clostridia bacterium | reverse complement strand
CCGAAGAAAAATTAAACCATCTTTTATCAACCCCAAGCGACCAATTGGTAGAGGATATAAAGAAAATAAAGGGCGATATTATGGTGTTGGGCGCAGGCGGAAAAATGGGACCTTCTCTTTGCTTGCTTGCAAAAAAAGCCATTGATAAAGCAGGGATAAGTAAGAAGGTTTATGCCGTATCACGTGGCAGTGATAAAATCGCTACCGAGCTTATGCAGTCAAATGGTATTGAGGTAATTGCTTGCGACTTGCTTGATAAAGAAAAACTTTACGCGTTACCCGAAGTAGAAAACGTTATTTATATGGCAGGCAGAAAATTTGGCACCGACGGTAACGAATGGCAAACCTGGGCGATGAACTCAACACTTCCTGCTTTTGTTGCCGATAAGTTTAAAAAATCAAATATAGTGGTATTTTCATCGGGCAATATTTATCCGATTGTACCACTTTCAACTGGCGGTTGCACCGAAAAAGATAAGGTAGGTCCTAATGGTGAATACGCTATGAGTTGTCTTGCGCGCGAACGCGCTTTTGAGTATGCCGCAAACGCTTATGGTACAAAAGTATTTATCTATCGCCTTAATTTTGCGGTAGACCTTCGTTATGGTGTAATATTTGACGTTGCCGACAAGATTTTAAAGGGTGAGCCGATTGGGCTTTCGACCCCTTGTTTTAACTTTATTTGGCAGGGTAGCGCAAACGAGTACGCTATAAGAGGTCTTTTGCACGCGAGCGCGCCTGCTAATATTATGAACATAACGGGACCCGAGACGATATCCATTAAAAAAATGGCTATTAAACTTGGAGAATATCTTGGTAAAGAACCAATTTTTGAAAACGAGTGCGGTACCGATGCTTACTTAAACGATGCGTCAAAGGCAATGGAAGTGTTTGGTTACCCCTCGGTTAGCGCTGAAACGCTAATACGTTGGCAGGCGGAATGGTTGCTTGATGGCGGTAGAACCTTAGGCAAACCCACTCACTTTGAGGAAAGAAAGGGTAGTTATTGATGATAAATAGACATTTAAAAGCGCTCGAGATTTTAAAATCGGGTACGGTTATTCCGGCTACACCGTTAGCGCTCGATGAAAACCGAAAATTCGACGAGTATTCGCAACGACTTCTTATGAAATATTATTTAAACTGTGGCGTTGGCGGTATTGCTACGGCAGTACACTCAACCCAGTTTGAAATTCGTGACCCCGAGGTAAATCTTTTTGAGCCAATTTTAAAATTGGTGTCCGATGAGATTACCGATTTTGAAAACAAAACAGGTAAGGTTATAGTTAAGGTTGCAGGTTGTTGCGGTAAAACCCAACAAGCCGTAAAAGAGGCGCAACTTGCCAAAAAGTACGGTTATGACGCAGTATTGCTTAGTCCCGGTGGACTAAACGATTTACGCGAAGAGGAATTGATTGAGCGCACAAAAGCAGTAGCCCAAATAATGCCTGTTATCGGGTTTTATTTGCAAACCGCAGTAGGCGGCAGACGTTTTTCGTATAACTATTGGCAAAAACTATGCGAGATACCAAACGTTGTAGCAATAAAAGCGGCGCCATTTAACCGTTATATGTCTTTAGATGTTGCGCGCGCCGCGGCGCTATCGTCACGCAGTGATGAAATCACGCTTTATACGGGCAATGACGACAACATAGTTATTGATTTGCTAACTACTTATAAGTTTGACGTTGACGGCAAACATTATGAAAAGGGATTTGAAGGCGGACTTTTGGGTCACTGGTCGGTATGGACTAAAAAAGCGGTAGAACTTTTTGAACTTTGTAAAAAAGAAAAGGGCAAAGAGCAAATCTCTACCGAGATGTTATCTATTGCAAATGCCGTTACCGATACAAACGCGGTGCTTTTTGACGGAGCCAATAATTTTGCAGGATGTATACCCGGTCTTCATTACGTACTAAAAAAACAAGGACTTATGAAAACGCTTAACTGCATAAACCCCGACGAAAAATTATCTGACGGGCAGATTGAAGAATTTGAGCGCATTTACGCTATGTATCCAAATCTTTTTGATGATGATTTTGTAAAAGAAAATATTGATACTTGGAAATCGCAGTTATAAATGTAACACTTTTGTCAATCAACTCAAAGAGAATAAATGTGAGTGTTTTTTCGAGTTGTGAATTGTTGAAAAAATTTTTATATTATGATATAGTTAAAATGCACAAGGAGGGATAAGTGTGAAGAAAACAGTTTTAAGTTTTATAAGCTTATTGTTAGCAATTGCTTTTTTGCTCAACCTTTCAGGTTGCAAAAACGATATTAAATCGCAAAATCTTATGAAAAATGTTACTGCTCAAAAGGTAGATTTAGATGCTGATTTAAGCGACGGAAACGCTAAAATGACCGATTTTGCCGTGCGTCTATTTAAAGAGTGTGAAACCAGTGGTGAAAACACACTTGTTTCTCCGCTATCGGTTATGTACGCTCTTGCAATGACGGCAAACGGCGCTGACGGCAATACCCTTTCACAAATGGAAGCGGTTTTTGGTATGCCTGTTAACGAACTGAATAACTATCTTTACAGTTATAAAAATTCTTTGCCTCAAGGTGAGAAATACAAACTTAATTTGGCAAATTCAATATGGATTCATAATTCTTTTGATGTTAAACAAGAATTTTTGCAAAGCAATGCCAATTATTACAATATAGATGTTTACAAAGCCGATTTAAATAAGGCGGCTACCTTGAAAGATATCAACAACTGGGTAAATGATAAAACTGACAAAATGATACCTAAAATGGTTGATGAAAAACCTGACAGTACAGTAATGTATCTTATAAACGCACTTACTTTTGATGCTGAGTGGGGCGATAAATACCCGACTCAAAAAGTCAAAGACGGAATTTTTACCTGCGAGGACGGAACAACCCAAAACATATCGCTTATGTATAAAAGTG
>JAFYQN010000003.1 GCA_017559885.1 Clostridia bacterium | reverse complement strand
TGAATAAACTATCACAGCGCGGTCAGGTCTAACCCCTGCTTTACCGCCTGGGGTATAGGCATCGTCACTGCGATGTTTTTTGGCGGCGGTGTAGTGCGCCACCATAGAGTCAATGTTACCGCTATTTACAAAAAAGGCAAGAGTATATTCACCGTCAGCATAGCACCATCCGCAATAGTTTTCGTTAAGTGCGCCGTCTTTTTCGTGGCTGATATTACTGTCATCAATAGGCATTCCGCAACACTCGCATACAAGTTGTCTCGGTGAGCCAAGAAGTGTATTAATAGAAACGTCAAAAAGTTCTGATAGGAGTTTAAGTGTTTCCGTATTGGGTATCGTTTCGCCGTTCTCCCAACGGGAAACTGCCTGTCGGGTTACAAACACTTTCTCCGCAAGTTCATCTTGGGATAGTCCTTTCCTCGTTCTAAATTCAAAAATAATATCTTTTGTTTCCATAGCATTATCACCTCAATACCTATTATATCGCAAGAGTTCCAAAAAACAAGCAACCACCTGTTGACATAAAAAATCCGCCCGAATTTCTTCGGGCGGATAATTTTTACTTTATAAATCTAATTATTTAGATTCTTTGATTGCAGCCTGTGCTACTATCACCAAAAGAGGGAAATTATTCTTCTCCCCATATGGCAAGAACTGTTCCATCGGATTGAATAATCACATCAAATGCTCCGCCCAATACAAACGGTGCGACATGATATGTGCGCACATAATAAGCATCACTTTCCTCGTCGTATCGAACGCTGCACCCCATCCACTCAAAAATACCACCTTCGGAATTATCAAACCTATCAGCAATTGCTTTTTTACCTGCGATTACAGCAGATTTCCAGTCGGTGATGGTTCCGTAATTTTCATCCGTTTGAAAATTCTCGTTTTGAATATACTCGGCATAGTTATCAACAGAAAAAGCGCCTGTTCTTTTAGGAGCAGTTAAAATAAAATAGAGTGCGAAAAATGCAACCAGAAATACAAGGAGTATGGCACTCAAAATAATAATTGCTTTTTTCATTACTATCACCTCTTAATTTTATTATACCGATTTATAAATAAATTTCAACAGATATACAAAAATCCCCTCGGATTGCTCCGAGGGGATAATTTTATTTGCTTACCTTCTGAAATTACTTCATTTCAGCGATTGCAGCCTGGGATGCTATTAAACGGGCGATTAAAAGTTAGCTAAAGACTTGCTCAAATACACTCTTAGGCAGTAGTGTTTTTTAGCTCGCCGTTAAAATAGTGCTTGGTTTTAGCCAAGTGGGCGATGAGGTTTGCCGCGCGATGCTCGGCTACGTCGCGAGTAAGACCGCCGTTTTGCAATTCTTCAAAGGTCTTATAGTGACCCGGCATACAGGTATCGCATCCGGCCGACAAGCACTCGGCTTCGCTAACCCTAACGTCCCAGTCGGTCATAATCCAACCGGTATATCCCCACTCGTAACGGCAAACTCCGTCAAGCAAATCGCTATTTGCCGCGGAATATACGCCGTTTATTTTGTTATACGCCGCCATAATAGAAAGCGGATTTGTTCTTGATAGAACATATTCAAAAACTCGCAAATAAAGTTCTCGCGCGGTGCGCTCGCTAAGCACACTGTCACCCGTTACGCGCATATATTCCGAGTTGTTGCACGCAAGATGCTTAAGCACGGCATATCGGTTTGACGGCGAGCCGTCTGCATTTTTTTGAACTCCGTTTATAAGACTTACGGCAAGCTCGGCCGCAAGAAGTGGGTCTTCCGAAAAATACTCAAAATTTCGGCCACAACGGATGTTTCTATGCAGGTTTACACCCGGCGCGCAAAGACCGTTATATCCTATCTTATCAAGGTCAACCGAAATCTCCCTGCCCATTTGCTCTATAAGTTTTCTGTCCCAAGTAGACGCCTGCGCAATTACGCTCGGATAATATACGCAATCTCTACCCGAGAGCTCGTAATCGGGTGGTAATGGAGGATTTGCAAAGGTTGTAGCTCGCACACCGTTTGGTCCGTCTTGCATAACACTTGACGGGATTCCCAGTTCGGTTACCTGATGGGTGTGTGTACCCTCACCCTCAACCAATGGCTCTAAAGAAAGGCCAAGTGTTCTCTGTTTTTCAAAGCCATCGCCGGTAAGTATTTGCGCTAATTGCTCATCGCTAAGACAAGCGGCAAGCTCCTCGGGCGAGCATTTGCCGTCTAAAACGTCTTGGAAAGTATAGTCGCCTGTTTTTTGCTTCGCTTTAATTAGGGGTGGATTAGTAAAATCAAGGATTTCTATTTCAGTGAAATCTGCCGTAAGTTTTGGCAAATTGTCGGTGTTTTCCTTGTCGGTTGCGGTATTGCTTAGCTCAGTAATGCTTTCGCTAAGCGCAAAACGATTTAAAACCTTTTTGCTTACAAAATCTTCGCCAACACATACCGCGCAAACAGGGGTTGTGCTCTTACTGTTTTTGCCTATGCGAACGATATATTCGCCCTTTTCCAATACGTAAGAAGCGGTTTCTTGGTCAAATGAAGTAAAGTCAAGCAAATCAAAACTTACGCTTAGTTCTTGCGATTGTTGCGGTTTTAACCAATCGGTCTTTTCAAAGCCGCAAAGCGCTTGATATGGTTTTTGGAGTTTGCCATCGGGTGAAGAAAGATAACACTGAATAACCTCTCTACCCTTAAAATCACCTATATTAGTAACTCCCACCTTTATAGTCACTATGGTTTTATCTATATTACAAGAAAAGGTTTCGGTTTTAAAATTGGTATATGATAGACCAAAACCAAACGGAAAAGCTACCTCTTTTTCAAAGGTGTCAAAATAGCGGTAGCCCATATATAGACCCTCGCTATATACTATCTTGTCGGTAGAAAAACCTTCGTTGGTAGGATAATCATCGGCGCATTTTGCCCAAGAAAATGGAAGTCTACCACAAGGCGGCACCCTACCGTAAAGCACATCTGCCATAGCAAAACCCGCTAAATGACCCGGGTAAAAATTATGTATAATAGCGCCAATGTTATATTTGTCTAAAAAGTTTAGATCAAGCGCCGTTGGAATATTTAACACGAGCACCGTCTTTTTAAAATATTTTGTTACCTGAGAGAGCATTATCTCCTCTTGGTCGGTAATTTTATATTCGCCCTGCACGTTTGCAATATCTCGGCCCTCAATGGAAAAACGACCGATAAATATTACCGCGGTGTCACACTTGCTTGCCGCAAGCTCTACCTCGCTGTCACAAAGGCGCACTTCGGGCAAAGAGTATTTGTGATAATTCCAAGCGTGATGAAACTTACCAAGCGATGGGTCGCGGTTTGCGGCGCAGGTATCACGATATTTTTTAAGTAGCGGTTTGTATACGTTGCCCAACTTTTCAAGTCCGTCGCAATATGGTTGGCACTTTACCGCCCATAAATCTGCCGCGCCGCCGCCACCTTTATAGGTGTCGCATTGATTGCGACCAAAAAGCGCAATCTTACTGTTCTTTTTAAGCGGAAGCACGCCATCATTTTTAAGCAAGACGCTCGCTTCTGCCGCAATGCGACGCGAAAGCGCAAGACCCGATTTATTAAATTTTAGTTTTTCCATATTTATTCAAGTCCTAATGCCTTAAAATAGCAAACGATTATATGTGTTAGCATCATGTGCAAATCTTCGATTTGTTCGTATGAGGTGGATGGTATATTTACGTTTATGTCAGAAAGTTCTTTTAGCTTTCCGCCTGCAAAACCCGAAAAACCAATAACCTTACCGCCGCGAGATTTTGCATATTCTGCCGCACTTACTATATTGGGCGAATTGCCGCTTGCCGAAATTAGCAATACGGTATCTCCGTCATCCATAAGGTTTTTAAGTTGTTGCGAGAAAACTTCGGCGTAGCAAAAATCGTTGCCCAAAGCGGTAAGAACCTCTATATTTGCCGAAAGAGATATAATCTTTGGTCGGTGGTCGTCGCCCTTTACCGCATTTTTGCCAAAGTCACAACAAAAGTGATTAGATGTGCCGGCGCTACCGCCGTTGCCCGCAACAAAAATCTTTTTGCCCGCTTTATAGCTTTCGAGCATTAGCTCGCAAGCGGCATTTAGTTGCTCGGTGTCAATGCTATTGCACAGGGCATGAATATCATTAACGTAATCTAAAATTACCTGTTTCATATATCTTTCTCCTTTTGATTATTTATTACCAATGCGGCGCAACCCATAAGCGCTGCATATCTTCCCGGTATTGAGTGTACGATTTTTACATCGGGATTTGCCTTTATAAAAAGGTTGCGAGCAAGCGATTTTGTAACAGATGGCTCCAATAAATCAAACGCCTCTGCCGCGCCGCCGCCTAAAACAATGGTGTTTATATTAAGCAGATTTACCGCATACGCTACGGCTTTGCCTATGTATGCGCCCGCCTCTTGCCATACGGCAAGCGCCGTTTTGTCTCCGCCGCGAGCAAGCTCTGCTATTTCCTTGGCGGCGAGGTTTTTAGATGCTCTTTCGTCATATATTGCCGCAATAGACGCGCCCGACGCGTGCGCCTCAAGGCAACCGCAGTTACCGCAACCGCACTTGCGACCGTTTTCTTCGACTATAAAGTGACCTATCTCTCCTGCCGACAAACCTTGACCGCGATATATATCGCCACCGAGATAAAGACCCCCGCCAATCCCGTTGCTTACGGTAATCCACAAAAAGTCATCCGTTTCCCTGCACGCTCCAAAATATCTTTCGGCCATTGCAGATATATTTACGTCATTATCGGCAAAGGTTGGAAGACCTGTCATATTGGAAATAATATCGGCAATCGGTATATCGCCGAGCCCCGAAAAAGGAGAATACAACCATTTGCCGCTTTCATAGTCGCAAAGACCGGGCACTGCGACACCGCACGCGCAAAAATCGTGACCTTTTAATTTTTGATATCCTTCAAAAATCAAATTGGTTATTGTGTCTATTGTATAATCCTTGGAGTATTCTGCTCTGGTGGTCTCAATTATCTCGCCTTGCGGAGTCAGTACACCGCAAATGAGTTTTGAGCCGCCTATATCCACACAAAAAATATTTTTCATTTTATCACCGCAATCATTATAACATAACATCTAAAAAAAACACAAGAAGTTACCGCAAATTTTACGGTAACTTCTTTAAAATTTTTATTAGTAAGCCTTGCCCCAGTAGAGCATTTTTGTTGCCTTTTTGCCACAGCAAACACAGGTGTCGCCAATTTCGTGTTGTTCAAATGGAATACAACGAGAGGTTACGCCTGCAATTTCCTTGAGTTTGTCTTCACACTCACGGTCGCCGCACCACATAGCGCGGATAAAGCCAGGTTTATTATCGGCAATTTCTTTCATTTCTTCTAAAGATTTTGCATCGTATGTCATTGCCTCACGGCGTTCGAGCGCCTTGTTGTAAAGCGCATCGTGATACTCTGCCAAAATTTCAGGAATGCGTGTAGTAAGCTCGTCAAGACTTACAAAAATCTTTTCGCGGTTGTCACGGCGAACAACTACGCACTGATTGTTTTCAATATCACGAGGACCGAGTTCTATACGAAGCGGTACGCCCTTCATTTCATATTCAGCAAACTTCCAACCCGGTGTTTGATCAGAGTTGTCAAGTTTTACGCGGCAAACCTTTTTAAGTGTGTCGCAAACCTCTGTTGCCTTTTCTACAACGCCCTCTTTGTGTGAAGCGATAGGAACAATTGCAACCTGAATTGGAGCGATTGCAGGTGGGAGCACAAGACCGTTATCATCACCATGGGTCATAATAACCGCGCCGATAAGACGGGTTGTAGTGCCCCAAGAGGTTTGATGTGGATGAACGAGTTTGTTATCTTTGTCGGTGTACTGCACCTCAAACGCGCGTGAGAAACCGTCGCCAAAGTAATGTGAGGTACCGCTTTGAAGCGCCTTACCGTCGTGCATAAGCGCCTCGATAGTGTATGTTGCTTCTGCGCCTGCAAATTTTTCTTTATCGGTCTTTTGACCCTTTACAACAGGCATAGCAAGAGCTTCTTCGGCAAAGCGAGCGTATACGTTTAGCATTTGCTCGGTCTCTTGTCTTGCCTCTTCAGCAGTAGCGTGAAGGGTGTGACCCTCTTGCCACAAGAACTCACGTGAGCGAAGGAACGGACGAGTGGTTTTTTCCCATCGCACTACGCTACACCATTGGTTATAAAGTTTTGGTAGGTCACGATAAGAGTGAACAATATTTTTAAAGTGGTCGCAGAAAAGGGTCTCGGAAGTAGGACGCACGCAAAGACGCTCTTCAAGCTCTTCGGCGCCGCCGTGGGTTACCCAAGCAACCTCGGGCGCAAAACCTTCTACGTGATCCTTTTCTTTTTGTAAAAGACTTTCTGGTATGAACATTGGCATATAAACGTTTTCGTGACCGAGTTCTTTAAACATGCCGTCCATAATACGCTGAATATTTTCCCAAATAGCGTAACCGTAAGGGCGAATAATCATACAACCCTTAACCGATGCATAGTCAATAAGCTCTGCTTTTATGCAAACGTCGGTATACCATTTTGCAAAATCCTCATCCATAGAGGTAATTGATTTTACTAATTTTTCTTGTTTAGCCATTTTTATCACCAATATATAAATTTATTCTGTAATATTATAATAGTTATGCTGTGTTTTTGCAACTGTTTTATTGAATTGACCAAAAATAATCGGCAATGCCCTGCGCTATCGCCTTTGCTTTTTTGGTGTTAACGTTGTCGTCACTTATTCCGATAAAATCGGTCGGGTTAGAAATAAATCCGTTTTCGGTAAGGACAACGGGGCAGGTCGTGTTACGGGCAAGATGAAAATAGTGCCATTTTTTATAAGTGTTTGAGTATATGCCCGAGCGCGCAATACTGTTTAAAACGCTTGTTGTCGCATTGTGTGAAAAGGCATTAAAACAAAACACTCCGCAACCGTTGTTCTTTTTACTTTCTGATGAATCGTGATGAATTGATACGCATATATCGGGCGCGGTTTTTCGCAAGAGCGAACCGCGACCCTCTACCGTAACGGCAACGTCGCTACTGCGAGTAAGCGTTACTTTGGCGCCCATGCTTTCAAGTTCTGTCTTTAATTTTAACGCCAACAAAAGATTACGATTAGATTCGGGGATAATATCGGGCATAAGTCCGCCTGCGCCTATATCTCTACCACCATGACCAACGTCAACTAAAACGTTTACACCCGAAAGATTTGTTCCGTATTCATTTGAAGCGGAGGTAATCTTTTTTGGGTTTAAAAACTTAAACACAAGTTGTCCGCTATTGTTATAGTAACAATCCCAACCGTAAAATCCGCCTGCTTTTTTTAGGTGTAAACGAAGCACGTACCCACCCTCTTGCGCGATTATTTGCGCCGATGAAAACAGCGGATTATCACTCGGTATGGTTATATCGCCGCCTATTGCCGAGGTATAACAAAATTTAATATCAACGTAAGAGTATGTAGCGCTGTTAATTGTAAAGTCGCGCGCCGACGGATTTGTATAGTTTTGCGGCGCAACATCTAAAGTAAAGGGCGCTTTCCACGCGGTATCAAAGGTTAAATAGGTATGGCTTCCCGATACGTAATTCGACGCAAGAGAAATCTCGTTGCTATCGGGCACCGTGCCTTCATATAAAGTGCTTACCGCGATACGCTCGTCGGGAGGATTCTTTTTTGTTACGTATACGCGTCTACCAAAACGCAACTTATAATATGAGTTGCCGCTTTTTGCGTCGTAAACCGTTTTGCCAACCTTAAAGTCAACCGTCCCCTTTGGCAAATAACTGAGTCGTGGGTCAGAGTTGTCGTCTGTTGTGTTTCCGTCAAAGGTTTCTGCCGTGTCGCCTACTATCTCGACTATCATAACGCGGTCAAGCGCTGTGTCGCGCAGACAAATAACACTTGGTGAAGTTAGTTTTTTAGAATAATTTTGCCACTTAACGTAAAAGGTCACTCCGCCAAGATTTACGTCGTCTTCGTTGCCAAGCGGTAACGTGAACTCGCCTATAAAATCAACAAATTCGGGTGACGTTCCCTCGGGTATTTCTTGTCTTTTAAGCGATATTGTTTCTCCGTTAAAGGTGGCGGTAACCTCACTGCTATCGGGTCTTGCCGACGCAATAACCGTAAAGGTTGAACCTGCCGCAAGCGTTTGTTTTTGGTAAGGCAAGACCGCATTTATTATTGTAGGCATAGGTGGTTTTTCGGGTTGGGAGGGTTGCGACTGGATATTTTCATCACCAACAATCTGGGATTGGGTTGATACAACGTATGATGAATATTCCGACAACTCGCTCCATACAACTTCCGCGCTATCGGCTACGCAAGACGCACATAAAACACCTAATGCGGCAGACAAAACAACGCACAATATCCTTGTTAATAAAGTTTTATGCGCTTTAATAAAACCCATCATAGTCTATCCCCCTTGTTACTGTTTACATTTATTTAATTTTACCACACAAACAATGCTATTGCAAACAAATTTAAAAGATGTTAAAATACCCTTTGGTGATATAATGCAAATAGAAATCCATAAGGGTCAGGTTGAACTTTCGGGAGAACCAATTTTAACCGATATAAATCTAAATATAACCACCAATAGCCGAATTGGCCTTGTAGGTAGAAACGGCTCGGGGAAAACCACACTGCTACGACTTCTTGGCGGTGAGTTGCGCCTTGCCAACACCGAGGGCGACGGCGGTTTTATGGCTATAAGCGGCAACCCCCAAATCGGCACGCTTAGTCAGATGACCTTTAGTGACAATAGCGTTACCCTGGTAGAAGAAATAAGAAGCGCTTACGACTATATTTTAAAACTAAAAGCCGAGCTTGATGATGCGCAAACCCAAATGGACGCTACACCTAATGAAGACAATATAAAGCGTTACACCGATTTGCTTGACACCTTTACCCGTGATGGTGGATTTTATTTTGAAAAAGAGTATGAGGCGGCAATTAAAAAGTTTGGGTTTACTGACACCGAAAAGCACCGCCCTTTAAGTGAATTCTCGGGCGGACAACGCACAAAAATTGCCTTTTTAAAACTACTGCTTTCAAAACCTGATTTGCTACTTTTGGACGAGCCGACCAACCACCTTGATATTGAGGCGGTTTCCTGGCTTGAAGAATATATCAAGAACTATAAAAAAGCCGTGCTTATTGTGTCGCACGACCGTATGTTTTTAGATAACACCGTAAACGAAATTTACGAAATAGAACACGGCAAAACCACAAAATATCACGGCAATTATTCACAGTTTATAATTAAAAAGCGTGAAAGCCGTGCGCTACAGGCAAAGGCATACGAGGCGCAACAACAAGAGATTGCTCGAATTCAGGCAACTGCTGACCGATTTAGATACAAAGCCACCAAGGCGGCAATGGCGCAAAGCAAGTTAAAATCGATTGAACGTATGGAAAAAATCGATGCGCCCGACGCTTACGACAACCGTACCTTTAAAGCGACCTTAGAACCCTCGGTTCAAAGCGCAAAAGAGGTGCTTACGGTAAGCAACCTTACTATCGGTTTTGACGCGCCGCTTGCAACGCTCTCGTTTAACGTTTACCGTGGCGACCGCATAGGCATTATAGGCGGCAACGGCAAGGGTAAATCTACCCTTGTTAAAACTTTGGTTGGCAAAATGCCTGCACTTTCGGGCAGTTTTAACACGGGCGCGCTTGTAAACGTGGGATATTTTGACCAACAAATGGCGCAGATAAAAGGTCAAGAAACGGTGCTTGACAATATGATGTCGGCTTTTCCGCACATGAACGATTTTGAGGCGCGTAGCGCACTGGGAGCTTTTTTGTTTAGCGGCGAAGACGTGTTTAAAACAATAGATATGCTCTCGGGTGGGGAGCGCGTGCGATTGGCGCTTTGTAAACTGTTTCGCAAGTCACCCAATTTGCTAATCCTTGACGAGCCGACCAACCACATGGATATAATTTCCAAGGAAACGCTTGAGGATATTTTGACCTCATATAGCGGTACGCTGATTTTTGTGTCGCACGACCGTTATTTTGTAAAAAAACTTGCCACACGACTTATTGCTTTTGAATCTGGCGGTGCTACGGTACACGACTTTGGATATGACGAGTTTTTGCTTCGACAAACAAACCAAGACTCGCCCGAGTCAACGCCTACAGCAAAACCCGAAAGAAAAGAAAAAAAGACCTATACCACCCCACTTAAAGAAAAGCAAAAGCGCGAACGCGCGCTTAAAAAAGCGGAAGAAAAAATCGCCGAGCTTGAATTAAAACTCGACGAATTAAGGCAAGAACAACAATCCCCCGAAAACCTTGCCGATTACCAAAAACTTTTCGAGTTGCAAAACCAAATTGACGTTTGCGAAATGCAGTTGCTCGAGCAAATGGAAATTTGGGAAGAGCTGTCGGAATAAAAATCACCTCCCTCAGTCATTTTTGCAAAATGACAGCTCCCTCTGACGAGGGAGCTGTTTTTTAATTACTACATTTAGAGTTTATTAATTCTTTGCATTCTTCCCAAGATCCTTCAACAAATGCATCTTTATACACTCTTATTGCGGTATTGTTATTGCAAAACAACAATACAACATTACCTCTTTCTTTTGATTTAGTAATTTGAGAATATTTCATTTCCATTACTGACGTGTGATCCGTAACTACGATTTTGTCATCTAAAAATTCCGTGGTTCGTAGCCACTCCGAAACCCCGTATGTTTTTTCAAATAATTTATACCGCCTTGACAAAACAACAAATCGCGAGAAAAACAATTTGTATATTGATAGAAACAAAAAAACAAATGCAAAATAAAGATTTAACCAATTATTGTCGTAGAAAAAATATATTGTTAGCATAAAAATGCCACAAACACCAACAATGCACCATAGGGCAAAATTTATAACATTTCTTTTTCCATAAATATGATACTCATTTGCCCATGATTTCATCAGTTCTTTTGTGATTTTATATTCGTTTTTCATATTAAATACCTCCTTTTAATACCCCAATTCCTCATTTACCAAAATTACCGTTATTCTATCTTTTTGTCTTTGTAATGCGCTTACGAGGTAGTCACAACAAATGCGAGTGTCTTTTTGGCATCCGTCGGCAAAATCGGGGTTGGGGTTGTTAAGCAGAGATACACAGTGACCCAATTTTGCACAAGGGTTGTCAATGTTTAGTCGAACACAGTTTTTGGGCGCGGCTACTTTTTTAACGCGTAAAAATGCCGCTTTTAAATCGGGCACGATTTTGTTAACGCCTACTATCATAACCACCTTTTTAGGACCAAAAGCGATTGATGAAATGCGGTTTGCAAAACCGTCAACGTTTAGCAGTTCGCCCTTTTCGGTAACGGCATTAGTAGAGCAAAAGAAAAAGTCGGCGCCTATGGACGCTTTAAAACACTCTTGTTGTTCCTCCGGTGTAATACCAGGTCGGCTTCTGTCCATAAAATTGTATCTTTTATCTTCCAGCAATTCTTTTATACCACACTCAACCAACGACATAGAGCCGCCTGAGGTGATAACGCAACCGTCAAAAAGCATATCTTTTACTATTTGTTTTGCATCCTCTTTTGTTTCGGCAAAAATGGGGTGCATTTTGTTTTTTTCTAAATTTTTAAACAATTTACTTATTTGTTCGGTCATTATTTTATACCTCTTACTATTGTTCCGCCGCCTAAAACTATATCGCCGTCATAAAACACAGCCGCTTGACCGGGGCTTGGCGCGCGTTGGGGAGTGTCAAATTCTAATATAACGGTGTTTTTATCGGTTTGATGAATAACACAAGGTTGCTCGGTATGGCGGTAGCGTAGTTTGCCTGCGGCGCGAATGCCGTCAAGTTGGTCTGCCGCTATTATATTAACACCACTTATTTCGACCTGTTTATAAAACAGATGCTCTTCGTCACCCAAGGTAACCTCGTTTGTGTCGGCGTTTTTGTTAAGCACAAAAGCGTGTTTGCCAAGCGCTATACCAAGACCTTTGCGCTGACCTATGGTGTAGTGAATAACACCCTTATGTTTGCCGAGCACCTTACCGTTTAAATCAAGATAATCGCCTGCGGCAAAGTTTATACCTGTATTGCGCTCAATAAATGCGGCATAGTCACCGTCGGGTACAAAGCAAATATCCTGACTGTCCGATTTTCTTGCAACGCATAAATTCATATCGGCGGCAATCTCGCGCGCTTGCGCTTTGGTGTAATCACCCAACGGCAAAACAGTACGTGACAGTTGCTCACTTGTTAAACCATAAAGCACGTAACTTTGGTCTTTGGTGGGGTCTGCCGCTTTTTTTAGCAAATAGCGGTCTCCCGACTTTTCAACACGGGCATAGTGCCCCGTGGCGATACTGTCAAAGCCGTTTGCTTTAGCGTAGTCGAGCATTGCGCCAAATTTGATATAAATGTTACACTGTATGCAAGGGTTTGGTGTGCGACCGGCAATATACTCGTCTATAAAATGCTTTATGACAAGGTCGTAAAAATCACCCTTTAAATCAAGCGTAGTGTGTGAAATACCAAGTTTTTTACATACGTCGGCGGCATCACTCGCTTCGCGGTCAAACTTTTGTATTAAGTCGGGGTTATTGCCATCGTAAAGTTTTAAGGTAATGCCTGCGGACTCGTTTGTTTTAGAAACAAGCGCCGCCGTAACGGCAGAATCGACGCCACCACTCATACCTATTAAGGTTTTCATTAAATCACTTCTTTTTGGGTTTATGAATATTTCTAATTGTTTTCTTTTTCTTCTTTTGAATAGGTTTTTGATTTTGTTTGTTACCTATTGCAGTTTTATCGGGCGCAACAAGGCAGTTTTTACCGTGACCTATAAGGTCTTGCCTGCCTGC
>JAFYQN010000039.1 GCA_017559885.1 Clostridia bacterium | reverse complement strand
TCGTTTGTAAATGAGAAACCTGAACCACTTGAAGAAAATCTTACAAGGTCATAATCCATATACAAATCGATTTTGTTATCGGTACATACGCTCGCCAACTTTTTAAGTTGAGACGATGAACCAATTTTATCGCTAAGCTTAAATCCGCCGCCTATTTTACCAATATCTACGCCCGAAGTGCCAAAACCTTTAAGTTTTACCGTCATATCGCTAATATTGGTTGAAAGTTCGGTAATGATTGAATTCGCCTCTTCTACGGTTGTAGTAGCGTAAACAGTAGTGTAAGGAATACCTACAAATGATTTTGTAATTTTGGTACCACCTATTAGGTTAATGTTCATAACCTTTTCGTTATCGTTTTTGGTAAGACCGCATTCGCTGATAAGATAATCGCGATAAATATCTGCCATACCTGAATAGTTAGCATTTTCACCCTTTAATGGATAGAATCTTATAGAGAAGGTGCCATCCAACATATTTTCAGGGAAAACCTTAGTAATATAGGTGCTACTAAACGCTTTTGCCTTATGTTCGGTATATCCACGAAGATGGAAGGTAGGATATATTGCAGAGAAACCATAAGCAGTATTACCGGAAGTTGTGCTTATTACCGCAGCGTCTGAACCGTTATCGATGATTGCAAAACCACCAGTTTCACCGCTCTTGTAACCATATACGGGGAAACGAACTGAAATGTCATCAAGCGCGTCATACTCATCATATTTTGTAACGTCATCACCATAAACGTAAGCGTCGTACAAAAGACCTTGCGCGCTATAAGATTTTGTATCAATTAACGCGCCCGAACCTGAAGGCATAAACAAGTATGAATCAGGTGTGTCATTTTCTACAGAACAAAGGAACGGAGTAAGTGATACGGTAGTGATTTTCAAAAAATCTTCCTGTATTCCGTCTGTGTCAATAGAAACGCTTAAATAGTCGTTTTTGAGTACGTAATCAACAGGAATCATAAACTTTTGAGCGTCGAAATAATACTCAATGGTAACACCGATTGTAGTGCCTTTATCATCCTTGATTGGTTTGTAAACCATACGGCCGTTTTCTACTGAATCGGTATACGAAATTGCAAATCTATCGCCACCGCCAACGATGTTTTTGTCCATATAACCAACAAGCAACGTTGAAGTAATGTATGGACTTTCAGGCATCGGCAAGCCGAATGAGTTAAGCTGTGGTGGTTTTTTAGAAGTTGGGGTAACTTCCCACTTGTTTTCGGTGCCGTTTTCAAGAAGATTTACGCCACCTGTTTTAGAATCATACTGAAGAGTATATTTGTCGTTAGTGGCAATAATGTCATCAGTTGATGGTGTGTTTGACTTAACCTCAGTGTTAAAAGCTGTCTGAGCAGGGGTGAATCCACCGCCGCAAGCTGTAAGGCCAAGGAGGAGTACTAAACAAAGAACAATACTAAATATTCGTTTTTTCATTTTTTCTCCTCCTTTAAATAGTCGTTAATTCGGTCCAAAGCGTCAAGACAAACGCGCCGAACTGCTGAATAAGAATTATAAGCATAATAATCAAGAATACAATTATTGCTATACCGATTATGGTAAGAATTGTAGTCAAGATAAATTTGCCAACTGAAAAGTCGTGTATCTTAAGCATACCCATAACAAGCATAAAGCCCGCATAAATCATACCAATAACTGACAAGATGCTTAAGAAACTTGCCTCTGTAGGAAGCAATACGTTTGAAAGAATGATGCTGATTACACCCTCTATAATAAGCGGTTGCAAACTATAGCAGGTAATAATCATAATTTCTTTCATTTTACCTTTACCGCCAAGCAATGTACATACGAGCCAGTTTGAAACTATCCATAAAACAACAAGTCCTACAGAACGAATCAACTCGATAATACTGTTAAATGAGGTTGGGTCATAGTTGCTGAACAAAAAACCGCCTGCAATAGTCTTCATAACGGTAACTACGTAATAAAGAACTATTAATACTAAACATAGCGGTATAGAACCGAGACCCTTCTCTTTAATGTCGGTAAAGTTATCTGATGGATGAACAATTGTTGTAAGCATAAGATTTAAAGATTGATTTTTGATAAATACAATCTTCTTCTTATTGGTTATAAACATAAGCGCGATGGCGCCTAAAACAACCACAACAAGAACTATGAATATCCAAGTAAAGTTGTCACTGATAAAGTCGCTACGAACGTACTCAAAAGCAACGGCATAGGTGTCTTTATCGTAACCGCGTTTTGCATAACTGAGAGCTGTATCATAATCTTCTTCTTCAAGATAAGCGTTTGCAATACCGCTATACGCTACCTGACTGTTAGCGTCGTAATTAAGAACTAATTCCCAGTCGGTTTTTGCTTCTTTATAATGGCCTTCATAGGTAAGCAAATCTGCTTTTTTAACAAGTTTACCATATTCGTTAATTTTGAATATAGTAACAAAACCTGTTCTTGAATCGGCAATAAGAACCTCATTGCCACTATCTTTAATCACCATAGCGCAAGAGTTTGCAAACGAACCCTTAGTGCCACCATTACCAAGACCGCCGCCGAATACTGTAAGAAGTTTACAATCGGGATCATACAAATAAACTTTATCGTTACAAGACTCAAGCGCATAGATAAATCCGTTATCGTCAACCTCTATATCGCAGATGTCGTGTTTGTATAACTGTTTACTAATAACGCCCCAAGGGAGTTTTTCATCGGTAAAGTTAACCTTAGAGTTAAGAATGTTGGTGCCGTAACCGGGACTAAGCTTACGAATTTGACCTTTACGGTTTGCAGAACTTGTATCTGTAAAAGCGTTACTTGTGTATACAAAACCTTCCTTGTCAATAGTAATGTCAACGAATGGATACGGTAACTTTCTTATTGAGTTTGCATGCTTTTCAGCATTAGGGAACAAACGATTAGAAATGTTTGTAAACACAGAAGCAACTGTTGCGTTAACAGCATTTGCGCCATAGAAACCGAGGAATTCTCTCTCGGGTGAATATAGCAACGCGCCATAATAGCAACCTTCACTTACAACGTACATATATCCGTTTGCGTCACGTGTTACTTTTGTGGGTTTAAAGATAAAATCGTCAGGGATAAGATTAGATTCGGGCAAAGTAATTGTATCAAATAAATTGCCTTCTACATCTATCATATAAATGTTTGCGCCATCGGTATTGCAAACGTAAATATAACCGCCGCTATAATAAATACCTTTAGCGTTTTTGTAATCTATAGTACCGTTGATTAATCCGATTTCTCTTACAAAATTGTAATTATCGTCTAAAACAACAATACGTGAAGCTGCGTCAAGTATGTAAAGATTGTCATTATCATCTCTACACATAGCAGTGATTGTTTCAAGTCTTTTTATACCAAAATCTGCTACGTCAATCATTTTGTCAACGTCATACATTGGCTTGCTGTAAACTGCTTTTCTTGCATTGCCAACGTTGGTCCAATAGGTATAACTATCGGTAGGCAAAGCAGCAGAAACTGTTGTTAAAGCGCCAAAAACAGTAGCCACAGCTAAAATCACAGCAAAAAGACGACATAATGCTTTTTTCACTGTTTTCATCTCCTTATGTAATATTTGTGAGTGCTTATTCCTTGATACCTGCGCTGCTCATTGATTCGGCAACACTACTTTGCGAAACAAGGAACACGATTATAGGAGGTATCATCATAATAACGGTAACTGCCATTGCAGAGCCCGAACGGGCAGTACCGCCGGCAGTAATCTGTGTTACTACCTGAGGCAAAATCTTTAACTGCTCTGAGAAGATTTTACCTGAAGGAACTGCAGACCAAATATCACGGAAGGTAAAGAGCAACAATGTAAGCCAAATTGGTTTAATTGTAGGCATTACGATTGACCAGAACACCTTAAACTGATTAGCGCCGTCAATCTTTGCGGCTTCAAGCAAGGCGTCGGGCACGTAACCTTCGATATACTGTTTGCCAAGGAATACACCCATCGTAGATGCCATAGGCGGCAGGATGTATATCCAATATGTATCGATAAGTCCGAGTTTTGAGAAAATCAAATACTGTGGAACCGCCAATGTATACGCGTTAAACATAAGAGCGAACTGAACGGTCCAGAATATTACGTTACGACCTTTGAACGTACCTTTTGAAATTGCGTACGCCGCCATAAGCGCTACGTAGATATATACAAACGTTGTAAAGAACGAAATTACAACACTGTTAAATATATATCTTGATAGCGGAACCTTAAGACTTGCCATAAGGTCAGGCAAAATTGTATAGTTGCCTATTGTTGGACGATGAACCAAAAATCGCGGTGGGAAAATAAGAAGTTCATCAAGCGGTTTTAACGAGGTGCTTACACAGTAGATAAGCGGCAACATTGAGAACAAACCGCCCGCTACAAGAACTAACACCAATGTGATGTTACCTATTGTAGAACGTGTATAACGCTTGACTGCAGATTTTTTTCCGCGTCGGTCACTTATAAATCTTTTAATTGTAGTCATCTGCAGTCACCTCACTTTTCAAATAATTTAAGAATTTTACCAACAAGAAGTCTTGCTGCTACCATCATTATAAACAGTACAACCGACATTGCGCAGGCATAACCGAGTTCATAACGAACGGTTGCCATATCGGTCATGAGTGATACTATTGTATCAACTGCATTACCCTTACTTGGGTAACCTGCAAGTTCAATCATAATAACACTGGCACTGAAAGAACTCTGAATCTGCATAACCGCACTAAAGAGTAGCATTGGTTGCATTGCAGGAAGTGTAATGTAACGGAGTTCTTGCCAACGGTTTCTAATACCGTCGATAGCGCCTGCTTCATACATATCGCGGCTTACGTTCTGCAAACCTGAAATGTTAGAAAGGAAGGAAACGCCCATACTTTGCCACAACTGTACTATGATTACAATTGTCATAAGATAGCTTTCTGTTTTGAGCCAAACTATAGGGTCGGTAATAATACCAAGTGACAACAACGCGCTGTTTATGTAACCGTAGCTATCGCCACTGAATGCAACCTTCCAAATGAAGTATGCGTTACCAACAAGAGAAGGCGCATAGAACATAAAGGAAAGTACAGCACGTGTTTTTGGTTCAAATTCGTTTACAAACCAAGCAAGTACAAATGATAACAAGAAACCAAGAGGACCTGCGATTATTGCAAAGATAAGTGTGTTTCTTACTGTAACGCTAAATGTTGTATCTTCAACTATCATACGGCGATAGTTATCAATCCAAATGAATTTTGGATTTGATATCATATCGTATGACGTGAAACTTAAAGCGATTGAAGAAAAAATAG
>JAFYQN010000038.1 GCA_017559885.1 Clostridia bacterium | reverse complement strand
TGGGGGTGTGATAATGCGAACTTTAAGAAAAAAACGGCGTTTTTCGGTCCTTTGGCGCTGGTTAATAGTTATATTGTGTTTAATATTAATATCGGTTACCTGTTTTATAAGCGTAAAACCCTTTGTTTTTACATACGCTAAAAGCGAGGCCGAAACAATCATTTTAAACGCGGCAAACCGCGCAGTACTTAACGTGTTAGAGAAAAACGATATTAGTTATACCGAGCTATCTAACGTATCTCGCGACTCAAGCGGTAATATAACAGGTATTGAAATTGATATTGAAAAGGTCAACCGACTAAAAAGTGAAATATCAAACGAACTTGCAAAAATAGTAGCCGATAACAATAAATACGATTTAAACATACCCATAGGAACGCTTTTTGGTAATGAATATACCACGGGTTACGGACCGCGTATAAAATTTAAAATGCAACTTACCGAAACGGCAATACTCGATTTTGAAAGTCGGTTCGAGTCGGCAGGAATAAACAACGTGCTACATCAAATAATTATTAAAATAGATGTAAATGCAAGCGTGCTTATGATGGGTTGTACCGACGGTTTTAGCGTATCGACTACTGCTTTGGCGGCGCAAACTGTAATAGCAGGGCATGTGCCCGACTCGTTTACAAATGTTATAGAATATCCCGAAAATGATTTAGCAGATGAAATATTTAACTTTGGCGATTTAGGATAAAAGGAGAAGATTATGGACTTTAAAGAAGCAAAAAAAAGAGCGTCACAACTTACAAAAGAGATAAGACACCATAACGAACTATATTATAATCAGGATTCTCCCGAGATTTCTGACTTTGAGTACGACGCGCTTACTCGTGAGCTTAAGCAAATAGAAAAAGAGTATCCCGAACTTATTACTCCCGAGTCTCCTACACAAAAGGTGGGAGGCGCAGCGCTTAAACTTTTTTCTCCCGTAGTACATGCCGTAAAAATGGAAAGTTTGCAAGACGTTTTCAGTGTGGATGAACTTCGTGAATTTGGCGATAAAATAGATAAATCTAAAACTGCGTTCTCGGTAGAACCAAAAATCGACGGATTATCGGTATCGCTTGAGTATTCGGGAGGTAAGTTTGTTCGCGGTTCTACGCGAGGTGACGGTAATACGGGCGAAGACGTAACTGCAAATCTTTTACAAATAGAGTCAATTCCTCATAGTATTGATTTTAGCGGTGAATTAGAGGTTCGTGGCGAGGTTTACATGCCTAAAAAGTCGTTTTTTAAACTTGTTGAACGCCAAGAACTTTTAGGCGAGCAACCTGCCAAAAATCCGCGTAACGCGGCGGCAGGGTCACTCCGTCAAAAAAACAGCGCGGTAACGGCAAGTCGCGGACTTGATATATTCCTTTTTAATATTCAAAGCATTGAAGGCAAAAATTTCAACTCGCACATAGAATCGCTTGATTTTTTAAAGAGTTTAGGTTTTAATGTGTTACCTTTTTATACTAAATGTAACACAATTAACCAAGCGATTGCTGAAGTAGATAAAATTGGCGAAAACCGTGGCAGTTACGAGTTTGATATTGACGGCGCGGTTATTAAGGCCGACAACCTAAGTTATCGTGACGAACTTGGTAGCACGGCTAAATATCCTCGTTGGGCGGTTGCATTTAAATACCCACCCGAAGAAAAAGAGACCGTGCTTAAAAACATTGAAATAAACGTAGGTCGCACAGGCGCACTCACACCAACTGCCGAGTTTGAACCGATACAACTTGCAGGTACTACCGTTAGTCGCGCGGTGCTTCACAATGAGGATTTTATAAATGAAAAGCAAATAGGCATTGGCGACACAATTGTCGTGCGAAAAGCAGGGGAGATTATCCCCGAGGTTTTATCGGTAAGTCGTCATTGCGAAAACTCACAAGTGTTTAAAATGCCAACTCATTGTCCTTCTTGTGGCGCACCCGTATCACGCGCTGAGGGTGAGGCGGTAATACGCTGTACCAACTCGGAGTGTCCCGCGCAACTGCTTCGCAATCTTATTCACTTTACCTCGCGTGACGCGATGGATATTGAGGGTCTTGGCCCTGCCGTGCTTGAGCAACTTGTAAATGCAGACCTCGTTCATAACATAGTTGACCTTTACACGCTCGATTTTAATAGCGTTATGCAGTTAGAACGCATCGGCGAAAAGTCAACTGGGAATTTGTTTGACGCCATAGAAAAATCAAAGGGCAACGACCTTGCGAAACTTATAACTGCATTGGGTATTCGTCACATCGGCGCAAAGGCGGCAAAACTGCTTTCCGAAACCTTCCACGATATTGACGCTATTATGTCGGCTACCCGTGAGGAATTGCTCGGCATAGAGGGTTTTGGTGAGATTTTGGCAAACTCTGCCGTTAAGTATTTCTCGGTAGAAGATAACCGTAATATGATTGCGCGTCTTAAAGAACTTGGCATAAATACTGTATCTACCAAAACCGTAGCAGGCGACCGCTTTGCAGGTATGACCTTTGTGCTAACGGGTACGTTGCCTACTTATACTCGTTCTGCCGCCGCAGAAATTATTGAGTCTTTTGGTGGCAAGGTATCAAGTTCGGTTTCTAAAAAAACCACCTACGTTTTAGCAGGCGAGGAGGCAGGAAGCAAACTTGACAAAGCAAACGCTTTGGGTGTTACCGTTATTGATGAAGCACAATTTAAAGAAATGATAAATTAAAAAATATTTCTCTTGACATTGCATACTTACTTGTAGTATAATGCTCTTTGTAAGTTTATACCCCTGCATTATTGCGGAGGGAGGGAATGTTAATGAGTCAGGTAAAAGTAAAAGAAAATGAATCACTCGATAACGCGCTTCGTCGCTTTAAGCGTCAAACCGCTAAGGACGGCGTTATTCAGGAAGTTCGCAAGAGAGAGCACTATGAAAAGCCCTCTGTAAAGCGTAAGAAGAAGTCGGAAGCTGCTCGCAAGAGAAAGTTCCGCTAATTTACGGCACTTAAAAGGCGATTAGGGGAACACCCTTATCGCCTTTTTAATTTTTGGTTGGAGAAATTTATATGTTATTTAAACCCGATGTTAAACTTCACGGTATAACCGATATTACCGTAGAACTTTTAAATAAACATGATATAAAAGCATTACTGTTAGACGTGGACAACACAATGTCTACCCATCACGGCGTAGTGCTTACCGACGGTCTTATGGAATGGATTGCCGCAATGCAACAAAGCGGTATTAAACTTATGGTGTTATCCAATTCTAAAAAAGCGCGTATAGAGCCGTTTGCTAAACGCATTGGTTTGCCATTTATAAGTCTTGGTTGCAAGCCGTTACCAAGTGGATATTTACGCGGTGTAAAAGCGCTTGGTCAAAAGCGTAAAAACGTGGCAATTGTTGGCGACCAAATTTTTACCGATATTTTGGGCGGTAATACAGTAGGAGTAAAAACAATATTGCTTACCCCCATAAAACCCGAAGACGGTTGGAGTTTTAAAGTTCGTCGAAGCTTAGAAAAGAAACTTTACAAAAAATACGGATATGAAGATTAAGAGGTGT
>JAFYQN010000037.1 GCA_017559885.1 Clostridia bacterium | reverse complement strand
TTTGGAAGAATTTTGTGCATAGGGTTACGATAATGCCTGTACCAATAAGTAGCGCAAGACCAACAGGACCCCATACAAAGTCGTTAACACTTTTGTTAATGGACGTGACGAATTTTAAAATTTCCTCGATGTTCATTTTGACATCTCCTTTAAAAATTTTTGTAAAATAAAATCGGACTACGCTTTCGCATAATCCGACAAAAATAACAAAATGTAAAAAATACCTTTATATAAAAGGTGATTTAATGACTTTGTCCTTTTGCCTGAGAGATTTATGCGACTTGCGCCTTTGCCCCTTCGGCACTTGAATTTAATCAAGTTTCTCCAAAGTGCTATCAGTTTACAGTCTTCATCTTTACAGACACCTGAGAGTGTTACTCCTTCGGTCGACTTTACAGTCATTTCCTGCAAACATCATATAGCAAATATTAAATTTATGTGACTAATTATATCACTGTTTATACTAAAATCAACCTCTTTTTTCGACAAAGATTAATTTTTATGCAGTTGACAAAAACAAACGTGTAAACTATAATAACTTTTGTAGAAAATACATAAGGAAGGATTTAATAATGCTTAAAAAAATAATAGCAATAACGCTATCTATATTAATGCTTATAAGCATTTGCAGCTGTAAGTCAGAACCTGACAATTCATCAAGCGACACCATAGAAGTTGAGTTTGAAGAAATAGTTGTAGACCAAAGCGGAAATACAATTTCAAGTTCTACTACAACTTCATCCGAACAGGATATTACAAGTACACAAACTCCCGATACAAGCAGTAATCAAAACATCAACGATAAATATATAAATTACAACACTGTCGTTGAGGTCGATATATGCGATGACGTTGTGCGCGGATATCTTGACGCAAAGGATGCGTACAATCAATATTATTGGCTTAGCGCGTACAATGGTCAAAGATTTGATTACCAAAACGTTAATCTTGATTGGAATATTGACGGAAGCTCTGAATATACAATATATTTTTCGGAAAATGCCGATTTTAGTAATTCGCACTCGGTAAAAACAAGAACTCGCGGACTGGTTAAACACTCAATACTGATACCGGGTAAAACATATTACTGGAAAGTGGTTGGAACCAAATCAACCGATACGCTTGGCGGTGGTATAATAAAGGTAAAGGATGCCCCTGTAAGATGGATATATCTTGACGGAATTAGAAACATACGCGATATGGGCGGTTGGAAGACCACAAGTGGCAAAAAGGTGAAATACGGAATGCTCTATCGTGGAGCGCAACTTAATACCGAAAAAGACGGTGCCATTGTTAATGCCGTTAGTGCGAGCGCTTTAAACACCTTTAACAGTCTTGGTATAAAAACTGAATTTGACCTTCGCAGTATGCAAAACGTACACGTTAAGACCGAAGGTACAAATTTAAATCACGTACTGTTAAGCAATGACGCGAGCGCTTATAGTGCATACGATAGCATTTATGCGGAAAGTCAAAAAGAAAAGTATATAACAATGTTTAATTATTTGTCAGACAAAAATAATTATCCTATATACGCTCACTGTCAAGGTGGCGCTGACCGAACGGGCTCGTATGCGTTTTTGCTTAACGGTCTTTTGGGTGTGCCGTATGACGATTTGGTTCGTGATTTTGAAATGACGTCATTTGCAGGCACAACACGTTGGCGTAGCGCAGGCAGTGCCAACACGTTTGGCGCGGATGACGAAGATTACGTTGACGGCGGTGTTACCGTTAAGTGGAGAGCGATGTATAACAAAATGATGGAATACGGCAAGCAAAACGGTTGTACTACACTTGAGCAGTCAATTGAACACTGGTTTATAAATGACGTTGGTGTTCCAAAATCACAAATTGACAGTTTTAAATCAATAATGCTTGAATAAAAGAATAAACCCCACAGAGAAAGATTTCTCTGTGGGGTTGTTTTTTTATTCTTTATCTTCTTTAATAATTGCGATTGCAAGGTCGCCGAGTTGAACGTCATCAACAGGACCAGGCGCGCCTGACATAAGTTCGGCGCTGGTTGCAACCTTAGGAAATGCGATAACGTCGCGGAGTGAATCGCTGCCTGTCATTATCATACAAAGTCGGTCAAGACCAATACCCATACCGCCGTGTGGTGGGGCGCCGTAACGGAACGCTCCTGTAAGGAAGCCAAACTTTTGCTCGGCCTCTTCATCACTAAGACCTAACGCTCTAAACATTTGGGCTTGAAGTTCAGGGTCGGTTATACGGATTGAACCGCTTGAAAGTTCGGTACCGTTGAGTACGAGGTCATAAGCGTTTGCATAAACCTTTTCAGGCGCACTTTCAAGGTAGGGGATGCACTCGTCAAGAGGAGATGTAAATGGATGGTGCATAGCATCCCAATTGCCTGTTTCTTCGTTATATTCAAAGACTGGGAACTCGGTAATCCACAAGAAATTATACTGATTTTCAGGGATAATTCCAAGGCGTTTTGCAACCATAAGACGAAGCGCGCCGAGAACCGATAGGGTAAGTGACTTTTTATCGGCAACGATAAATACAACGTCGCCCTTTTCGGCGCCTGTGCGAGTAAGGATTGCGTTCATTTCATTCTCGGTCATAAATTTAGCGAATGAGCAGGTTGGTGTATCTTCTACCCAACGAATAAACGCAAGACCGCGAGCGCCAATACCCTTTGCTTCTTCGGTAAGTTTATCAATCTCTTTACGAGAATAGGTGTCAACTGCGTTCTTTGCAGTAATAGCGCGAACTGTACCGCCGTTTTTAACCGTATCGGCAAACACGCCAAAACCACAGTTTTCTACGATGTCGGAAATATCCTTAATCTTCATATCAAAGCGTGTGTCGGGCTTGTCTGAACAGTAGTCGTTCATATCGTCGTCGTAACGCATACGTGGTAGTGGGGTAGGAATATCTACGTTTAATACCTCGCGGAACAAACGGCTAACGTAACCCTCGGCAATAGCGAACACGTCATCGCGCTCAACAAATGACATTTCAAGGTCGATTTGAGTAAACTCGGGTTGACGGTCTGCACGCAAGTCTTCGTCGCGATAGCATCTTGCTAATTGCATATAGCGGTCAAAACCTGAAAGCATCAAAAGCTGCTTGTACATTTGAGGGGATTGTGGAAGGGCAAAGAAATTACCCTTGTGAATACGTGAAGGCACAAGATAGTCGCGAGCGCCTTCGGGAGTAGATTTAATAAGGGTTGGAGTTTCAAGCTCAATAAATCCGTTTTCGTCAAAGTAATCGCGTGTTACCTTTGCTATCTTGTGGCGCATAAGAATATTCTTTTGTAAATCAGCGCGACGAAGGTCGAGATAACGGTATTTAAGACGTAAATCCTCTTTTGCGTTGCTGTTTTCAACAATTTCAAAAGGAGGAGTCTTTGATTCGCCCAACACTTTAAGTTCGTCTACTTCAATTTCAATCTCGCCTGTAGCAATCTCGGTATTGATTGAAGAACGCATACGAACTTTACCCTTTGCCATAACGACAAATTCGCTACGAAGGGCGAATGCTTTATCAAAAATTTCACGGTCGGTGTTGTCGTCAAATGCCAACTGCACAATACCTGTGCGGTCACGCAAATCAACAAATATTAATGCGCCCAAGTCACGTTGACGTTGTACCCAACCGCAAACAACAACTTCCTTGTCAATTTCATTTTTTGTAAGCGTACCGCAGTAGTGGGTGCGCTTAAGTCCATTCATTCTATCAAGTTTCAAAAAAACACCTTCTAAATTACAATACTGACTCTTCAAGTGAAGAGAGCGCAGCATCGAGTTTTATTTGCATAAACTGCTCGGAAAAATCATCAAGACAAACCTCTGTGATTTCACCTGTAGTCATATTTTTAACATTTACTTTGTTTTCGGCAATTTCGTTATCACCTATAACTGCGCTATAAAGCGCGCCGATTTTATCGGCATATTTCATTTGCGCTTTAAGACCTCTGCCGCAAACGTCGCATTGCGCTTCAAATCCGTCACGGCGAAGCGCGGTACAAAGCGCGGTTGCTTTAACTGCTGCCGCAGTACCCATTGGCGCAATATATATATCGCATTTTTTTGCCTCGGGGAAGAGGGCGTTTTGGTTTTGGAGCGCAAGCATAAGTCGCTCAATGCCCATACCAAAACCAAGCGCTGCAACCTGTGGACCGCCCATTTGTGAAACAAGACCGTCATAACGACCACCGCCGCAAACTGTGCTTTGCGCGCCGATATCGCCCGAAACAAACTCAAACACTGTTTTGGTATAGTAGTCAAGTCCGCGAACAATTTGTGGATTTACTGTATATTTAATTCCTGCGGCATCAAGATGCGCTTTAACACCGTCAAAGTGGTCTTGACACTCGTCGCACAAGAAATCAATAACCTTTGGAGCATCCTTTGCGAGCGCCGAACAAACAGGGGATTTGCAGTCAAGTATACGCATAGGATTGCGAGAAAGTCTATCGCGACAGGTTTCACAAAGGGTATCAATGTGAGAAGCAAAATACTCGCTTAACGCTTTGTGGTAGTTTTTGCGACACTCGGGACAACCTATTGAGTTTATTTCAAGTGAAATATTTTGAATGCCTACGGTTTCAAGGACTTGAAGACCTAATGAAATAACTTCGGCATCGGCGGCAGGAGAAGCCGCGCCAAAACATTCTACGCCAAATTGATGAAACTCGCGAAGGCGACCTGCTTGGGGTTTTTCGTAGCGGTAGCAACCGCCAATGTAACAAACCTTAACGGGCAACGCGCCGTTTACAAGTCCGTGTTCGATAACACTGCGAACTACGCCTGCGGTAAGTTCAGGGCGGAGTGTTATAGAACGACCGCCTTTATCGTCAAAGGTATACATTTCTTTTTGAACAACGTCGGTGGTATCACCAACACTGCGTTGAAACACTTCGGTATGCTCGAACACGGGAACGCGAATTTCACGAAAACCGTAAAGCGAAGCTGTTTCGAGCATTTTGCCCTCGACAAATTGAAATTTGTGAGAGTCGGTAGGTAACATATCGTTCGTGCCTTTTATTGCACGGTTAATTTCTGCCATTTTTTAATAACTTCCTGACTTATATTTTATTTTTGTTATGAATTTTTAAGAATCTCGCGCCAATCAAGATCACCGCGGTCAAGACCGTGAATAAGCACCTCGGCTGTGGCAATATTGGTAGCAACGGGGATGTTGTGTACGTCACAAAGGCGCAAAAGGGCCTGCTCATCGGGTTCGGTGGGCTTTGGATTAAGCGGATCGCGGAAGAGCAACAATAAATCAATTTCATCACAACCAATGCGCGATGCGATTTGTTGCGCGCCACCTTGAGCGCCTGCCAAAAAGCGAGTGATTTCAAGACCGGTAGCTTCTGAAACAGTTTTGCCTGTTGTGCCGGTTGACACAATGTTATGTCGGCTTAAAATACCGCAATATGCAATACAAAACTGTACCATAAGTTCTTTTTTTGCGTCGTGTGCAATTAATGCAATTGTCATAAATTTTGCCCCCTTGAAAAAAACAATTGTTTATATCTTTTTTATTTTAGGCAACCTTACCTCATTGCCTAAAAGTCTTTCGGCAATGCGATAAAGCGCTTTGAATGCTCGTGATTTTTTGTTTATATTGTGATTTATACTAAGCAACATAAGTTCTGTGCTTTGAGGTACTAAACCTAAAAGTCTAAAACCTGATACATCTATTATATCGTCTATGTTGCTATATATCTTCTTTTTTATATATTCTGCATCAAATCGGTTTATTATAAGTCGCGCGTCATTTTTTGTTTGCGGCAAAGATGCGCAAACCGCTGCGGCATCGCGAACCGATACGGGATCGGGATTGCAAACGGTTAAAAACTGAGCGTCATCACCGATTGCGGTATAAAGTGAAAAATCAAGACCTGCAGGGAAATCAAATATAACGATATCGTACATCAGTTTTGCTCTTTTTGCAAAATCGGCAAGAGCGTCAGGGTCGATAGCGCCAAGTTGATGGGGAGCAGGGATTACACTTATATTACTATTTTGAGGTAGTGTGTAGGTGCCGTCTAAAATAGGAGCGCCGTTTAATATATCCGAAAGGTCAAAAACCACGTTGCTGTCAATTCCTAAAAGTAGGTCAAGACAACGAAGCCCCTCGTCCATATCAACAAGCAACACACTTTTGTTAAGTTTTGAAAAAACAAGCGCCAGACCGCACGAAACGGTAGATTTACCCGTTCCACCTTTACCTGAAGTAGTAGCTAAACAAATACCCATTTATTACGGTCCCTCCCTTGTCTTTTATTTATCATAACATTTTATCACAAAAGGAAATTTATGTCAATTTAAAATCATTCTAATACGGTAAACGGTGGTATGTCTGATACGATGTCTTCGGAAGAATAGAAATAAGAGTCGAGTATTTGTCGTACCAAAGTACCCGAAGCATAACCTGATGCGCCGTGTTCAAGCACTACCGAGATTGCAATTTCGGGGTTATCATAGGGCGCGAACAAAATAAAGGTAGAGTGGTCTGCCTTGCCTTTAACCTGTGCGGTACCTGTTTTACCACCAAGTTTTATTGGGTAGTCGCCAAGCGCCGCCTGACCTGTACCGTCGACAGTAACCGATAACATACCTGCCTTTATAGACGAGATAGTGTGGTCTTTAAGTGATACGGTGTTAACTACCGTAGGGTCACAATCGTCGTATACTTTGGTCATATCGTAAGACACTATTTTGTCGATAAGAGTTACCTTATAGTGTGTGCCACCGTTAGCGAAGGTAGCAACGTAGTTTGCAAGTTGAAGTGGAGTAAATGCGTTCATCTGACCGATTGAAATTTGCAACGTGTCACCGCCGAAACCGTTAGACGTGGGTTCAACCAAAATGCCTGCGCTATCATTTACTTCAACGCCTGTTTTAACACCCAAACCAAATTGTTTGAAATAGTCGGTCATTGTAATAGCGCCGACACGACGACCAAGTTCAAAAAAGAAATAGTTGCAACTTTTTGAAAGAGCCGCGTTAAGCCCCATATGTCCGTGAAAGTGCATACAACTTGGTGTGTAGTCGCTAAAATATTTATATTCACGGGCGCAATAGATGGTTTCGCTTGTGTTGTAAAGATTGTTTTCAAGCGCCGCCGCCGCAACAATTGGTTTTATGGTAGAACCAATTGGGTACACACCCTGAAATGCGCGGTCGGTAAGGGGATTTGTGGGGTCGGCAAGGAGCGCGTCATAATTTTCTGACATGGTAGCGGTATCATACGTTGGATAGTTTGCCGAGGTGATAACACCGCCTGTGTTTATATCAATTACCACTGCGGCGCCTGCGCGAGCAGTACCGCCCTTGCTTTGTAATTCGCGTACGGTTGAAGCCAAAGCGTCTTGCACGGTGCGTTGCATTTTAGCGTCGAGGGTAAGCATTACCGATTTACCGGGAACGGCTTTTTTGGTAATTTCTTTATCAATTATATTTCCTTCGTCATCAAGATAATAGGTAATTTCACCGTCGGTACCGCGAAGGTGTTCTTCAGCATAATATTCAATACCACTTTTACCTACTTTGTCGTCGAAAGCGTATCCGCGTTCTTTGTAATTTTCGCCTTCTGCCCAATCTTCTTCGTAAATTGGTCCTACTGTGCCGATAAGATTTACGGCAAGGGAGGTGTCGGGATAATATCTAAAAGGAACAACGTCTACCGAAACGCCGTCTAACATAAAATGCGATTCCGATATTTTGCGCATAAGTTCGGTGGGGATATCTTCTGCAAAGGTGTACGGATATGAAATAGAAAAATCTTCAATTTCCATACTGTAGCGAACACCTGCAATTTTTCGTTGTTCATCAAGGGAATAATTTTCAAGTTCGTAACGTTCTACAAGTCGGGTAAAACAGTTGTCTGCCGTAGCGTAATCGGCAAGGTCAAGCGTTTTAATAAGTTTTTCGGTTGACTCGCCCTCTTTAAAATTGTAAGGGTGGGTATATTCTAACGGAAGCCTGTCCTTATGTTCAACGCCTTTTTCATCGAGTAGATTTACAAGACTTAAAATTATGTCGTTTAAATTGTCCTTTACATACGCTTTATTAAAAACAACGTTATATCCGTCGCGATTTGCGGCAATTTGTCTGCCGTAACGGTCAAGAATTTCACCACGGGGCGCTTTAATAACTGCCGTTCTTGAAGCGGAACTACCCTTCGCATTAGAGGAGTATTTTGAAGAGTTGATTATTTGTATGGAATAAACTCGCGCAGAGTACAGCACCAACACGATTACAAGCAGTATCGATAATACGGTAAGTGATGATTGATGTTTTTTTGTAAACGGCATTTAAAGTCACCTCGCTTTCAGGAAATGATATAAAGTTTATTTATAGAAAGTGCTATATAGTTTTTTCTCAAGATAATAAAACGGAACTGCAAATATGCTTGTGTAAAGTACCGATGGAAATACCATTTGCATTAAATAGGTAAGATTTTCAGCAAGTGAGGCCGAAAAAGCAAAACTG
>JAFYQN010000036.1 GCA_017559885.1 Clostridia bacterium | reverse complement strand
ATTACAAAAAACGGTGAAGAGATATTTAAAAGCGATGCTATCGACGGCGAACCAAACGTTGCCGACCGCTCAGGTCTTAGCGTAGAAAATATAAAAGAGTTTGCCGACACGGTAGAAATCTCACTTGTAAAACCCATATTTGACCGCGTTATACAGTGCAATATGGATATCGCCTACGAGGGTATGGCAGGCGATTACGGAGTAGGCATTGGTAAAGTAATACGCGATGCATATCCCGAAGACGTTGTAACCCGTATGCGAGCGTATGCCGCCGCGGCAAGCGAGGCGCGAATGGATGGTTGCGATATGCCTGTTATTATAAATTCGGGTTCGGGTAACCAAGGTATCGCCTCAAGCGTACCGGTTATTGTATATGCGCGTGAAAAATCAATATGTCAAGAAAAACTTTACCGCGCGCTTGTTTTCTCGGGATTGCTTACCGTTTATCAAAAGGAATTTATTGGTAAACTTTCGGCATTTTGCGGTGCTATATCTGCTTCTTGCGCCGCAGGCGCATCAATTACCTATATAGTAGGCGGAAACGTTGCGCAAATTAAAAACACAATAGATAACACACTTGCTAATATACCGGGTGTTATATGCGACGGCGCAAAAACTTCGTGCGCCGCAAAAATTGCATCGGCGCTTGATGCGGCAATGCTTGCGCATGCTCTCGCAATGCGAGATAAGACCTACGAAGCATTTACAGGCGTTTTAAAAGAAGACGCAGGCGAAACAATTAGTTGCGTAGGTTATATAGGCAAGGTTGGTATGAAACAAACCGACAAAGAAATAGTACGTATGATGCTTAAAGAAAAATAACAATTAACCCTCTGTTTTTTTACAGGGGGTTAATATTTTATTTGTTTACTTTGTTGACTATTCAAACGATTCGTGATATAATCAATATGAATAATAAAGCGTAAATATTATTCTCTTTTTTTGTTAAAATTTGCTAAAAACGGTTGAAAGAGGAATTGTTATGGACGAAAACAAAACTTTGTACAAACAAACTAAAAAGGCCTATAAAAAGGCAAAGTTTAAAACACTTGGCATTTTTAAAATTATTGCAATAATCGCACTTGTATTTGCAATCGTTTTAACACCCATAAGTGTTGTGCTTAATATGTTTGACAACACAGTTGCCGCATTTGCAGGCGGTACTTTCTGGGAGCTTGAAAACGAAGATAAAGATGCCCAGTATTATGAAATGGACTTTGACTCCAACGAAGAAATGTATGAAAAAGGTGACGAAATCTGCTATCAGGTAGAGGCAGAGGGCGCCGCATTGTTGCTTAACAAAGACGGTGCGTTACCTCTTGCAGAAGGCGATAAGGTTAGTACACTTTCTTCAAGTTCGGTAAACCTTGTTTACGGCGGTACAGGTTCGGGTAACGTTGACGCTTCTAAAGCTGACGACTTTAAAACCGCGCTTGAAAAATCAGGTCTTAAGGTAAACCCAACTTTGTGGGATTTTTACAAAACGGGTCCAGGCGCCGAATATGACCGTAGCGCATCCGCTGGCGAGAGCGCAGTGCTTGCAGGTCAGGCATCTATTGCCGAAGTGCCCATGGATGTTTATACCGATGACGTTAAAAAATCTATTACCGAATATGGCGATGCTGTAATCATTACCTTCTCACGCGTTGGCGGCGAGGGATATGACCTTGCATTTAAAGAATACAATTATTTAGCGCTTGACGAAAACGAAAAAGCAATGCTTAAATATGCTTGTGACCTTAAAGCAGACGGCAAAATAAAAAAGGTTATTGTTCTTATCAACTCATCAAACGCTTTACAGGTTGATTTCTTAAAGGATGAATCATACGACGTTGATGCTTGCCTTTGGATTGGCGGCGTTGGTATAAAGGGCACAAATGCCGTAACCGATATTTTGGCAGGCAAGGTTAATCCGTCTGGCAGTTTGGTAGACACATATTGTTACGACAACTATTCTTCTCCTGCTATGCAAAACTTTGTGCCTACTGTATATGAAGGTTACGACGAAAATTCAGAAGAAAATCCAATTCCAAAAGAAGCTCGTAGCTATATGATTTACCAAGAGGGTATTTATGTAGGTTACAAATATTACGAAACTCATTACGAAGACTACGTAATGGGCACAGGTAATGCCGGCGACTATAAATACGGTGATAAGGTTGCTTTTCCGTTTGGTTTTGGTTTAAGTTATACTCAGTTTGATTATTCAAATATGAGTGTTAAATATAACGCTGAAACCGACCAGTTTGAAGTAAGCGTAAACGTTACTAACATAGGTAATGTGCCAGGCAAAGAAACTGTTCAAATTTATTCACAGTCACCATATACCGAATACGACAAAGAAAACAAGGTCGAAAAACCATCAGTTGCGCTTTGCGGTTTTGGTAAAACTAAGGTTTTAGAACCCGGTCATAGCGAAATTATTACCATTTATGTTGACAAACGCGACCTTGCATCTTACGACTACACAGGCGCAAAAACATATATTTTAGACGCAGGCGATTATTATCTTACCGCCGCTACCGATGCCCATAACGCTGTTAACAACGTGCTTGCGGCAAAAGGTTACACCGTAGAAAACACCGACGGCAAAATGGATACCGACGGCAACGCTACACTTACTTACAAATGGACTCAAGACGAGTTTGACGCCGAAACCTATTCTACATCACTGGGTGGCACCAAAATTACCAACCAGTTGTCAGATGCCGACCTCAACCTTTATGAAGGTAATGATGACACAATCACTTATCTTTCTCGTTCTGATTGGCAGGCAACATGGCCCAGCAAAGAAATTTATAAAATAGCACTCACAAAGCAAATGATTGCCGAACTTCAAGACGTGGTATACAACGCCGATAATTATGACAAGGTAGATATGCCTACCCTTGGCGCCGACAATGGTCTTACACTTTACGATATGATTGGTAAAGACTTTGATGATCCCGATTGGGATAAGTTGCTCGATCAGTTAACCTTCGATGAAATGGTAGCGCTTATAGGCGACTCTTTCCATTGGAGAATGCCTGCCGAATCGGTTAACGCACCAGGCGCGCGTGACGAAAACGGACCTCAGGGTCTTACCGCAGCTATCTTTGGCGCAGGTCTTGGCGATATTGAACCTACCGCATTTACGTCTGAAGACGTAATGGCTGCTACCTTTAACGTAGAACTTATGTATGAAGTTGGCAACATTATTGGCAACAACTGTCTTGCTGCAGACGTTGTATGTCTATATGGCCCCGGTAGCAACACCCACCGCACACCATACGGCGGAAGAAACTTTGAATACTATTCAGAAGACGGTTTCCTTGCAGGTGAAATCGGCGGCGCCGAAATTAAGGCGATTCAAGACAAGGGCGTTGACGTGGTTATTAAGCACTTTGCACTTAATGATTGCGAACAGGACCGTCTTGGTCAAGCAGCTTGGATAAATGAACAAGCAGCTCGTGAAATTTATCTTAAAGCATTCCAAAAACCACTTGAAGAATGTGGCGCAAACGGTGTTATGACCGCTTACACCCGTTGGGGCACAAGATGGTCGGGTAGTTATAAAAACCTTATGACAAACATTATGCGTGGCGAGTGGGGTAACAACGGTATGTCGATTACCGATAACGTGCTTGTTAACTACTGCAACGGTGTTGATGCGTTGCTTGCAGGCGGTGTTACCACGTTTGATGCGATGTTACCTTATATTACAAATCAATTGCCAGAATATGAAGATGATGCTGTAATAGTTACCGCTATGCGTGAAGCTTGTCACCACAACCTATACGTACTTGCTAATTCATCAGGTATGAATGGTATTGGTAAAGATACTGTTGTTAAGGCGGTAGAACCACAGATTATTAAAATTGTAAAAATTGCCGCTGTGGTAACGATTGCGCTTGCTGTTATATTTATCATATTGTGGGTACGCGGCGTTATAAAACTTCGCAAAACCGAAGAATACGCTACTTACAAACAAGCAAAAAAAGATAAAAAAGCAAAAGTTTAATATAAAATAAAAATGGGAGGCGCTCCATTAGGAGCGCTTCCCTGTAAACCATTTTAAAAGGAAAGAAATTTATGCGAAACATACACCTGTTAAATGATGATTGGATATTTACCTATTTTAATGAAAGCACAACTAAGGTTAATATCCCACATACATGGAATAATATAGATGGTCAAGACGGCGGTGATGATTACCGCCGAGGCACTTGTGTTTATGAAAAAGATTTTTTATCTCCCGAATACAGTGAAAATCAGTGTGTGTATTTAGAATTTGCAGGTGTAAATGCCTCGGCAAAGGTGATTTTAAACGACAATGAAATTATGACGCACGATGGTGGATATTCTACTTTTCGTTGCGACATAACCGACTATTTAAAAAAGCAAAATCACCTTACCGTATATGTTGACAATTCGGTAAACGACAAGGTATATCCCCAAAAAGCCGACTTTACTTTTTACGGTGGTATATATCGCGACGTGCGACTTATAGTTCTTAATAAACAACACTTTTGTATGGATTATTTTGGCGGCAGCGGTCTTGCGGTAAGCGCTACACCCGATGGGAAGGACGCTGACGTATGGGTACGCGCTTGGCATAATGCTGACAAAGCAACGGTTAATATTAAAATATTTGACGATTTAGGTGTTGAGATAGCATCATCAACAGGGGATGACACCCATATAAAAATATATGATGTTCACTTATGGCAGGGTATAGAAAACCCGTATCTTTACACTTGTGAGGCAGAACTTACAGTTGACGGCATAGTTACGGATAAAGTCAAAACCAATTTTGGTGTTAGAAGTTATTACGTTGATGCCCAAAAGGGATTTTTCCTTAACGGAAAACCCTACGTTTTGCGTGGTGTGTGCCGTCATCAAGACCGCAAGGGGCTTGGCAACGCGTTAAGTCCCGAGCATCACGAACAAGATATTGATATGATACGTGAGGTAGGCGCTAATACAATACGCTTGGCGCACTACCAACATGACCAATATTTTTATGATTTATGTGATAAATACGGTTTTGTTGTGTGGGCAGAAATACCATATATTTCAGAACATATGCCGAATGGTCGTGATAATACCATATCACAAATGAAAGAACTTATTATTCAAAATTACAATCACGCGTCTATTTGTTTTTGGGGACTTAGTAATGAGATTACAATATCAACAAAAGACAAAAAAGATATGCTTGATAACCACCATGCGCTAAATGATTTGGTTCACGAAATGGACCCCGGCAGACCTACAACGCTCGCGTGTTATGCGGTGTGCGGTCCTTTTAATAAGGTGGCGCATATATCTGACGTTGTCAGTTGGAATTTGTATCTCGGTTGGTACACTCCATTTTTGTGGCTTAATGATTTGTGGGTAGACTTTTTCCATTTTGTTTATCCAAACCGAGCCCTTGGTTACTCGGAATATGGTTGCGAGGCAATGACAAATTTGCACTCATCTCATCCGCGACGAGGCGACCAAACCGAAGAATATCAATGTGTATATCACGAGTATTTGCTTCGATTTTTTGAAAAGCGTCCGTTTATGTGGGCGACACATTTATGGAATATGTTTGACTTTGCCGCCGATGCTCGAAATCAGGGCGGCGAACCCGGTATGAATCATAAAGGACTTGTAACATTTGACCGAGAGATAAAAAAAGACAGTTTTTATCTTTACAAAGCGTATTGGTCAACTGAACCGTTTGTTCATATTTGCGGCAGACGTTACGTTGACCGTACCGAAAAGATTACCAAAGTTAAGGTTTATTCCAATTGTGACGAGGTAACGCTTTATGCCAACGGAGAGAAAATTGCCGAACAAAAGGGCAAAAAGGTATTTAACTTTAAGGTAGCGATTTCTCCCCAAACCGAGATAAAAGCGGTAGCAGGTGACTGTACCGATACAATAAATATTTGTAAAGTAGATAAACCAAACCCCGACTACAAACTGAAAAAAGACGGCGGCAAGGGCGAAAACTGGGTTTAATAAGAGGTAGTGAAAATGAACGACAACAAAGGTATTAACCGCGCAAAATTTTATCAACTGGCACTTTTCCCTATGAATAACGGCGCAACAAACGTTTATTTTGTGCTTATTTTAAGTTATATTGCAACCTTTGGTAACAAGGTGCTTGGACTTGCAATGGTATTTGCATCCTTTATGGTTACGGGTATGCGAGTGTTTGACGCTATTACTGACCCCATAATCGGCGCCATGATGGATAAAACAAACGGTAGATTTGGTAAATTCAGACCTTTTATGGTACTTGGTAACGTAGTTATGGCAATATCGGTAATACTGCTTTACGTGGTGACACCAATTATTCCCAACGACGTAATTTGGTTGCGCTATGCGGCGTTTATACTGCTATATGCCGTTTGGGTTTTGGGTTATACGTTTCAGACTTCGGTTACGCGTTCGGCACAACCCGTACTTACCAACGACCCCAAACAACGACCTCTTTTTACAATTTTTAATACAATAGGTTCGCTCGTTGGTATGGGTGTTATGCAGTTTGTAGGACCAATTCTTGCAGGCGACTCTTTTGCAGGCGATTACAATGCAAGTTGGTTCCGTATTATGACGCCTATTGGCGTTATTGTTTCAATTGTTCTTACCGCGCTTGCAATTATTGGTATTTGGGAAAAGGATAACGACAAATACTTTGGTCTTGGCGGCAAGCAAGAAAAGGTAAAGGTATCGGAATATATTTCTATCATAAAAGCAAACAAACCCTTGCGTCGACTTATGGTTGCAGGCGGCGGTTGCAAATTGGCGCTTGCTATTGCGACAAATGTTACGGTGCTTATAATGCTTTATTCTTGTCTTATGGGCAACTACGATAATTTGTATCTACCTATGATGATTTTAGGTTATGTATTCTCGGCACCATTCTTTTTACTTACGGTACGCACCTCGCAAAAACACGGTCAAAAGCGTTCGCTTATGACATATATTACAGTGGCACTTGCTTGTTACGTAGGCGTGTTGGTGTTGTTGCTTTTGTGGAAACAGGGTAACCCCGCATTTAACCTTACCGTTTATGAGGGAACTTTATTTAAGTCAGACTTCAAGTTGAATATAAATATCTACACGATTTTGTTTATACTTTTCTTTGGCGTGGGTTACGGTGCGTATTATTCTACCGCTGATATGCCAATTCCCATGGTTGCCGACTGCGCCGACTATGAAACCTATCGCTCGGGTAAATTTATACCTGGTATAATGGGTACGCTCTTTAGTTTGGTAGACAAGTTGGTATCATCGCTTTCAGCCACGGTTGTAAGCGTCGCGTTACTGTTTATTGGCGTAAAGGACCTTCCCACAAAAGAAACCGCATACATTAATGGTATGGACTGGGTTGTTATAGTACTATTTTGCTTGGTGCCTATGGTAGCGTGGGGACTAACACTTTGGGCAATGAAGGGTTACGAACTTGACGGCAAACGTGTCAAGACCATACAGGCGGTAAACGCCGCGCGCAAAGAGGCAATAGCAAACGGTATGGATGTTAGTGAGGCCATTTCTGCTATTACAGATGAAAATGTAAATATTTAAACAACAAAAGTCGCAGTTTTAAGCTGCGACTTTTGTTGTGTTTTGATATTTTTTGTCGAATAACTTGACGATGATTTTTATTTGTGATAATATAATTATGCCAAATTAAAAAATATAAAATTTAATATGCTCACAAAAGGTATCATTGTACCTTTGTATCTATATGTCAGAGATTTCAAAAAAATGCAAATTTCGAGGATATATGGATGTGAGAGCATTTTTATATTTTTTAGTTTGGCGACTATCGGAGTTTGCGTTTTTTATGCGTCTGCTTCGGTGGGCGCATTTTTTGTTTTTCGGCCGTTATAACAAGATAATATTGTTATATAAGGAGGGTGCTCGTATGCCTGATTACAAGCAGTTGTACTTAACGTTGCTTGACGGTGTCGAAAAAGCAATTAATTTGTTGATAGATACTCAAAGAGCTTGCGAAGAAATATATATTGATACCGATGATACAAAAGAAAATTAGTTTTTCAAAACCACTGCAAAAAAAGCGGTGGTTTTTGTTTAATAGTATTGCAATATTATTATAATATGTTAAAATAAATTTAAGTATATTTTGGATGTGTAAAAATGGACGAAAAACAAAAACGAGACGGGGGAGAACTTTACGAGCCCGCGTCTGACGAACAACTTATGAAAGAACTTATACGCGCAAAGGATTTGTGCTTTAAGTACAACGCTTTGTCACCATTGGAAGACGAAAAACGAAACGAAATCATAAAGGACTTGTTTGGCAAAACAGGCAAAAACTTTTTGATAATGCCATACTTTTGGTGTGACTACGGTTACAACATCGAGATAGGTGACAACTTCTTTTCAAACCACAACCTCGTAATGCTTGACTGCGCAAAAATTAAGATTGGTCACAACGCATTTATAGGTCCCGATTGCGGCTTTTATACCGCAGGGCATCCGATAAAGGTAAGCGAACGCAACACGGGTCGCGAATATTCAAAACCGATTACAATTGGTAACAACGTATGGATTGGCGGCGGTGTAAAGGTTATGCCCGGTGTTACCATAGGCGATAACTGTGTAATCGGCGCAGGAAGTGTTGTGACCAAAGATATACCAAGCAACACTATTGCCATGGGTAATCCGTGCAAAGTGTATCGCAAACTAACGGAAGATGAGATGAAATAAAAGGTGTCTACAAGGACGATTTCAAGGGATTTTACAAGCGGTTCAATATCAAAGCAAATGTTTAGTTTTATGTTGCCGTTTATGCTATCAAATGCTATGCAGGTGCTTTACAACACGGTAGATATGATAATCGTAGGGCACTTTGTTGATAAAGGTGTCACTTCGGCGGGCATAGCCGCGGTAGGTCAAAGCAGTCAGATAGTAAACTTTGCCACTATGGTAACATTGGGTTTTTCTAACGCAGGTCAGGTGCTTTTGGCGCAGGCGTTAGGTGCCGGAAAACGCAAAGAGATGAACAACATTATCGGCACGCTTTTTAGTTTAATAACCATTTTAGCTGTTGCTTTGTCGGCGATTATATTGTTAGGCAGAGAATATATTTTAGACCTGATGAACATACCGCTGGAGTCTTTGGCGATGTCAAGAGATTATCTTACCATTTGCGCCGCAGGACTTGTTTTTACCGCGGGCTACAATATGGTGTCGGCGGTGCTGCGAGGTATGGGCGACTCTAAAAGACCATTTTTGTTTATCGCGATAGCATCGGTTACAAACATAGTATTAGACCTTGTGTTTATTACCACCAAACTAGATATGGGTGTAGCAGGTGCGGCATACGCGACCATCATCGGTCAGGCGGTATCGTTTGTATTCTCAATTTTTTATCTTGTAATTAAAAAAGAAAAGTTTGGCTTTGATTTTAAACTTAAAAGTTTTAAAATAAATAGACAATACGCTAAAATGATGATTTCAATCGGTGCGCCTATGGCGATTCAATCGGGTTGCATTAATATATCAATGCTTTTTGTTAACTCTATGATAAACGGAATCGGTCTTACAGAATCATCTACCTTTAGCGCAGGAATTAAGATTGACGATATAATCAACAAAATATCACAAGGTATACATCACGCGGCAATGCCGATGATAAGTCAAAATATAGGCGCAGGCAAACCCGAAAGGGCAAAAAAGGTAGTGTATACCGCTTGGATTTTCTCGGGTGTTTGGACGGTTGTTTTCATTGCGCTTTACATATTCTTTGGCAAGCAGATGTTTTTACTCTTTTCCGACAACCCAGACGTTCACGCTATGGCGCCAACATTTATAAAGGCGATTATTTGGATGTTTCCTGCTCTCGCGCTTATGCGCGGTACGGGCGCCCTCATTCAGGGCATTGGTAACTCAAAGCTTAGCATGGTGTTAGCGCTTTTAGATGGTGTCGTACTACGAATAGGACTTAGTTGGTTATTTGGTATTGTGCTCGATTGGGGATTTTTCGGTTTTGTTCTCGGTTATGGTCTTGCGGCTTACGGCTATGCAATACCGGGCGTTATATACTTTTTATCAGGCAAATGGCGGCGACACAAGGTGCTCGCTAAAGATATATAAAGGAGAATTATTATGGGCAAGGTTTTTCCGGAACTTAAATCTTCACCAATTATTAAAAGATACGAGGGCAATCCTATTCTTTCTATGAAAGATATACCTTACGAAGCGACCTGTATTTATAACGCAGGTATTGCAAAATACAAGGGTAAATACGTTATGGTTTTTCGTAACGACATTAAAATCGATGGTTATGGAACCAATCCACTCAAAAAAGTAGATTTAGGTCTTGCTACTAGTGATGACGGTATTCATTGGCATGTTTCACCAAAACCGTTTTTAGCGGCTGAAGATTATACGACTGATGAAATTCGTCGTTTTTATGACCCGCGTCTTACAGTGATTGATGACGTATTATATATGTGTTTTGCTGTTGATACATGTCATGGTGTTCACGGCGGCGTTGGCATTATTCATGATCTTGAGCGTTTAGAGATTATGAGTATTTCGGCGCCCGATAATCGCAATATGGTGCTTTTCCCCGAAAAGATAAACGGACTATATACCCGACTTGAACGACCCTTCCCTGTATATTCTCGTGGGGGTAAAGACCGATTTGATATTTGGTTTGCGCAATCTCCCGACCTAAAATTTTGGGGCAACAACACGCTTGTGATGGGTGTGGAAGACGTACCATTTGCCAACGATAAAATTGGCCCTGCGGCTCCACCTATAAAAACCGAAAAGGGTTGGCTTACCACCTTCCACAGTGTTGATATTGATCAAACCCGTGGCAAAAACGGTTGGGAAGACACTTGGAAAAAAAGATACTGCGCAGGAATTATGCTACTTGATTTACAAGATCCGTCAAAGGTAATCGGTATGAGCAAGTTGCCGCTAATTGCGCCCGAAACCGATTACGAGGTAGAGGAAGGCTTACGCCAAAACGTTATATTCCCAGGCGGTATGATACTTGAAGATGACGGCGAGGTAAAAATTTATTACGGAGCATCTGATACGGTAGAGTGTCTTGCTACTGCTAACGTAGATGATCTTATAAATCTTTGTACCGAAAAGCGATAAAAGGTGAGTTTATGAAAATTATATTTGTCCGTCACGGACATCCAAACTACCAACTTGACTGTCTTACCGAGCTTGGTCATCCTCAGGCCGAGGCGGCGGCGGAGCGTCTAAAGGACGAAAAGATTGATAAAATATTTTCTTCTTCCTGTGGTCGTGCGGTGGAGACTGCCGAACACATTGCAGCACGTCATAATTTGCCTATTACTCAACTTGATTTTATGCGTGAAATTCGTTGGGGATATAAGGATACAGAAGACTACGTTCACCCGTGGACGTTGGCAAACGAGTGGGTGCTAAAAGGAAAAAAAATAAATACTCACGATTGGCAAAACGACCCTGATTATAAGGGCGTTACCCTTGCTTCTGATTACAACAAAGTGGCTGCTTGTTTTGATGAGTGGTTGAAAGAGTTTGGTTACGAGCGAGAGGGAAATTATTATCGTGTTACCCGCAAAAACGATGACACCATAATGCTTGCAAGTCACGCAGGTGCGTCAACTGCGGCAATATCACACTTTTTTAATATTCCATTTTTATTTGCGTGTCGCTCAATTGGATGCGATTACACCGCAATAACAATAGTTAATTTATGCGGCGAAGAGGGAGAAATCACATCGCCAAGTTTTGAACTTGTTAATGATGCGCGCCATATAAAAGGTATCACTGTAGAAAACGTTTTTGGAAGATAGGAGAACACTAAAATGTTAGACAAAAATGCAAAATGGATTTGGATAAATAACAACCCAAAGCAAAACGAATATGCTGTTTTTGAGCAAAAGTTCGATTTTAGCGGTAACAAGGCGACCTTTACGGTTTGCGCCGAAATGGATTACGTGTTATATGTAAACGGCAAGTTGGCAGGTTTTGGTCAATATGCTAACTACCCGTTTGAAAAGTATTATGACGAACTTGATATAACCAAGTTCTGTGTTAAAGGTGAGAACACTTTTACTCTTACGGCCCGTTATGAAGGCGTGCGTACCCACATTCATATAGTAGACAAGTCAGGCGTTATCTTTACGCTGGCGGTCGATGATAAAACCGTAAGTTATAGCCAAGAGGGCACTATGGCTGGTTACGATAATCGTTATATTCAAAACACAACCACTCTGCTTTCAGGACAATTAGGTTTTGGCTCGGATATGCGCGTTGGCGATTACGTTTGCAACATTCCTTGTGTTGAGGTTAATATGACCTATAACATAAAACCACGCCCTGTAAAGAAAACAGTTAAGCTTTCGTTTGCTGAAGGTAAACTTATTGATAGCCAGAAAAATCTTTATGATATAGGTCGTGAAACTGCAGGTTATTTGCGCGTGAAGTTTAGGGCAAAAAAAGCAGGCAAGGCAAAGATTGCATACGGTCAGCATATTGTTGACGGCGGCGTGCGATATGCTATTTGGAATAGAGAATTTGCATTTAATTTTGAAATGCCCGAGGGCGAATATGAATTCGAGCAATATTTTGTAAGAATGTCAGGCAGATACATACAAGCGTTTTTAGATGAAGGGATAGAGATTATCTCGGTTGGAATAATACCATATATTTATCCTGTTAATGAGTTGGATTTCAAACTTGATAATCCTCTTGACCAAAAAATCTATGACGTGTGCGTGCGTACGCTTCGCCTTTGTATGAATATGCATTATGAGGATACCCCTTGGCGCGAACAGGCGCTTTACGTGCTTGATTCTCGCAACCAAATGCTTTGCGGTTATTATGCGTTTGGCGAAGAGGCATATCCAAAGGCAAACCTCGAACTTATTGCAAAGGGTACGCGTCCAGACGGTTTCTTGGAACTTACGTATCCGTCGGTAGACGGACCTGCAATTCCGTTTTTCTCGGTTATGTATCCTGTAGAGGTTTATGAATATATTAAGCATACGGGCGATAAATCTATTTTGGAAACTGCAATGCCTACAATGTTTCGCATTATGAACAACTTTAAAGAAAAGTTGGAAGACAATAACCTAATTCGCCAGTTTGACGCGCCTTATTGGAATTTTTATGAGTGGACAGACGGTAGCCACGATGGAATACCAGGTCAACACAACTATGAATTTAAAGATTGTTACCATCTTATACTTAACTGCGCTTTTGTATACTCGGGTAAGATGTTTAAAGAGTTGTGCGATATGGCTTCGGTAGAGTTTGATTGCGATTTTGAAGCAATTAAAAAGGCGATAAACGACGAATTCTTTGACAATACGGATGGCAACTTTGTTCTTCGTACTGATGATAGACAGTACAAGTCACAACTTGGTAACTCTTTTGCATTGCTTATAGGTCTTGGAGATGAGCGTACAATAAAAGCGATTAAAGAGGATAAAAATCTTTTGCAGACTTCTCTTTCAATGCTTATTTATAAGTATGATGCATTGCTTGCCGCAAATTCCGATGATAAAGAATTTATATTAAATGAAATTCGCGAACTTTACGGATATATGTTAGACCAAGGCGCTACAACGTTTTGGGAGACAATGTTAGGCGAAGCCGATTTTGGTGGAGCGGGTAGTCTTTGCCACGGTTGGAGCGCGTTGCCTGTTTATTATTATCACAAGTTTTTTGGTAAAAAGTAATGGAATATATAGCGATATATCTACTTTTTATAAACGTGATAGCGGTTGCGTGTTGTTTTGTAGATAAGTCGAGGGCAAAAAGAGGTAAATGGCGAATTCCAGAAAAAACGCTTTTTATCATAAGCGCGCTTGGCGGTAGTGTTGGTATGTACGCTACTATGCGCTTCATAAGGCATAAAACAAAACATAAGCGTTTTATGATAGGTTTGCCGTTAATAATAATGCTTCAAACCATTTTTTTGCTTATCTTTTTGTACCTTGTTGCTTGACAAAACATATAATGTGATATAAAATAAATAAAACAAAATATTCTTCGGGGCGGGGTGCGATTCCCCACCGGCAGTAAAGCCTGCGAGTCTGCAAACAGCGGATTGATTTGGTGAAATTCCAAAGCCGACGGTATAGTCCGGATGGTAGAAGAAAAAATATTATGTATTTTTACGCCCCCACATATTTGTGGGGGTTTGTTTTTTAGAGGTGTATTTATGAAAAAACAAAATATCCGTAACATAACCATTACCGCAATAATGGGAGCTATTGGTTTTATACTTATGTTACTCGAGTTTTCAATACCTTTTTTAATTCCGTCGTTTATAAAATTTGATTTTTCAGAACTACCCGCGCTTATAACTGCTTTTGCGCTTGGCCCTTGGTGGGGTGTGCTTGTTTGTCTTATTAAAAATATTTTGCATTTGCCATTTTCGGGGACTATGTATATTGGTGAAGCGTCGAACTTTATTTTAGGCGCGATTTTTGTATGTATAAGTGGGTATGTTTATAAAATTAACAAAAATCGAAAAAGCGCATTGATAGGAACGATTATAGGCGCTTTAACAATGGCTGTTATAAGTGTTGCTACAAATTGTTTTATTGTTTATCCCGCGTTTGCGGCGGTAGGCGTAATAAATGCGCCAAACCCTATGCAGGTGATACTGTCAATGTATCAAACAATTTTACCTTCGGTTGATAACCTGTTTGAAGCGTTAGTTATATTTAATCTGCCTTTTAATCTTGCAAAAGGTTTAATTGATGCGGCAATTTGCTTTGCAATTTACAAAAAACTTTCTCCAATATTAAAGGCAAAAAAATAACAGTTGACAAATAAGGTAAATAATGATAAAATACCACACGAAAAGTAAATATAGTCCTTATCAAGAGTGACGGAGGGTACAGGCCCTGTGAAGTCCGGCAACCTGATTTTTGTCAAGGTGCCAAATCCTGCGGATTATCCGAAAGATAAGATTTTTAAAGCCGTTTATCTTTCGGGATAGACGGCTTTTAGTTTTTGTGAAATTTATGGAGGAATGAATATGTATAAAAGATTATTTACATCTGAATCAGTAAACGAGGGACATCCCGATAAGGTATGCGACCAAATTTCCGACGCAATACTTGACGCAATGCTCAAAGAGGACAAGTATTCTCGCGTAGCTTGCGAAACATTTTGCACCACTGATATTGTAAACGTTATGGGTGAGATTACCACAACAGCTAACGTTGATATAGAGTCAATAGTTCGCGAGGTTTTGTGTGATATTGGTTACAACAGTAAAGAAGAGGCATGTTTTGACGGCAAGACCTGTAAGGTAATTGTAAACCTTGATAAGCAATCGCCCGACATCGCTATGGGTGTTGACAATTCACTCGAACTTAAAGACGGTGAAGACGACAAATACAATCAACATGGCGCCGGCGACCAGGGCATGATGTTTGGCTACGCTTGCGACGAAACACCTGAACTTATGCCACTTGCAATCTCGCTTGCTCACAAGATGTCATACAAACTAACAACAGTTCGTAAATCGGGCGAACTTTCTTACCTTCGCCCAGACGGTAAGACACAGGTTACCATTGAGTATAACGACGACGGCACACCAAAGCGTGTTGACGCGGTTGTTGTATCTACGCAACATAGCGCAGATGTTGATTTAGAAACTCTACGTAAAGACGTTTTAGAAAAGATTATTAAACCAATAATTCCTGTAGAACTTATGGATGACGACACCAAAATCTTTATCAACCCAACAGGTCGTTTTGTAATAGGCGGACCACAGGGCGACACAGGTCTTACAGGACGTAAGATTATTGTTGATACATACGGCGGCGCTGCTCGTCACGGCGGCGGCGCATTCTCGGGTAAGGACCCAACAAAAGTTGACCGCTCTGCCGCGTATGCCGCTCGCTACGTTGCAAAGAATATTGTAGCCGCAGGTCTTGCTTCAAAATGTGAAGTGCAAATCGCCTACGCTATCGGTGTGGCAAAACCCGTATCAATAAGAGTAGATACCTTCGGTACAGGTAAATTTGACGACACGGTTATTGCCGATGCGGTAGAAAAGGTATTTGACCTTCGTCCTGCCGCAATTATAGATAAACTCGAACTTCGTAATCCCATTTACCGTAAGACTTCAAACTACGGTCACTTAGGTCGTGAAGATCAGGGCTTTACCTGGGAAAAGACCGACAAGGTTGAGGAATTAAAGGCAATACTTGGTTAATATACTAAAATTAGGAGAAATTAAAATGAGCAATTACAATATAGAAACTAAATGTGTACAAGGCGGTTATATCCCCGGTAACGGCGAACCCCGTCAGATACCCATTATTCAAAGCACAACCTTTAAATATGCTACAAGCGAAGATATGGGCAAGCTTTTTGACTTGGAAGCATCGGGCTATTTTTATACCCGTCTTCAAAACCCAACCAACGATAGCGTAGCGGCAAAAATTTGCGAAATGGAAGGCGGTACTGCCGCAATGCTTACTTCAAGCGGTCAGGCGGCATCTTTTTATTCAATATTTAACATCGCTTCTTGCGGCGACCACGTTGTATCAAGTTCTACCATTTATGGTGGAACATACAACCTCTTTGCTGTTACAATGAAGCGTATGGGCATAGATTTTACCTTTGTAAGCCCAGACTGCTCTGATGAAGAACTTGAAGCGGCTTTCCGCCCCAACACAAAAGCAGTATTTGGCGAAACTATAGCAAACCCAGCGCTTACAGTACTTGATATCGAGCGTTTTGCAAATGCGGCTCACGCGCACGGCGTTCCGCTTATTATCGACAACACTTTTGCAACCCCTGTAAACTGTCGCCCATTTGAATGGGGCGCAGACATTGTAACCCATTCTACCACCAAGTATATGGACGGTCATGGCGCAGGTGTTGGCGGTTGTATAGTAGATAGCGGTAAATTTGACTGGACAAAATATCCCGACAAATTCCCCGGTCTTTGCACACCTGATGACAGTTATCACGGCGTAACCTATACCGAGCGTTTTGGTCTTGGGGGCGCATATATTACCAAAGCGACCGCGCAACTTATGCGTGACTTTGGTTCAATTCAGTCACCACAAAATGCATTCCTTTTAAACCTTGGTCTTGAAAGTTTGCACCTTCGTATAAGAAAGCATTGTGAAAACGGTCTTGCAGTAGCAAAATTCCTTAAAAATGACGACCGTATTGCTTGGGTAACATATCCCGACCTTGAGGGTGATAAGTATTATGACCTTGCCAAAAAGTACTTACCAAACGGCAGTTGCGGTGTTGTAAGTTTTGGTGTTAAGGGTGGTAGAAAAGCGGCCGAAAGCTTTATGAAAAACTTGAAGTTAGCCGCAATCGAAACCCACGTTGCCGATGCGCGTACCTGTTGTTTGCATCCTGCAAGCGCAACACATCGTCAAATGAATGACGATGAACTTGCCGCAGCAGGCATTTCGGCAGACCTTGTTCGTTTTTCTTGCGGAATTGAGAGCGCTGACGACCTTATTGCCGATATTAAACAGGCGCTTGATAATATTTAAAAAATTTAAGGAGGCATAAAATGCCCATTAAAATACCTAACGATTTACCTGCGGTAAAGATTTTAAACGATGAAAATATATTCGTAATGACCGAAACTCGCGCCATTACGCAGGATATTCGTCCGCTAAAAATATTACTGCTTAACCTAATGCCCAAAAAGATTGAGACCGAGACTCAACTGTCACGTCTTCTTGGCAACTCACCGCTTCAGGTAGATTTTGAGTTTATTCACACCAAAAGTCACGTTTCAAAAAATACGTCGGCAGAACACCTTTTTACATTTTATAAAACCTTTGACGACATAAAAGATAAAACCTTTGACGGTATGATTATTACGGGCGCTCCCGTAGAACAAATGCCGTTTGAAGAGGTAGAATATTGGGAAGAACTTTGTGAAATTATGGAGTGGACCAAAACCCACGTTCATAGTACATTCCACATTTGTTGGGGCGCGCAAGCAGGTCTTTACTACCATTATGGAGTAAATAAATATCCACTACCCGAAAAACTTTTTGGTATATTCCCACACAAAGCCGACTACAAGCGCTCTATACTTTTGCGCGGTTTTGACGATGTGTTTATGGTACCCCAATCACGCCACACCACCATTAAAACCGAGGACGTAGCTGCGGTGCCCGAACTTAAGATTTTGGCATCTAACGAAAAGTGCGGTATCTATGCCATAGCAACCGAGGGCGGCAAACAAATATTTATAACAGGGCATAGTGAATACGATGCCGACACGTTAAAAAACGAGTATCTTCGTGACCTTAACGCCGGTTTGCCAATCAAAGTTCCAGAAAATTACTTTCCCGATGACAACCCCGAAAAGGAACCGCTTGTTACTTGGCGCTCGCACGCAAACTTGCTTTACAGCAACTGGCTTAACTATTTTGTGTATCAGACTACTCCGTACGATATAGACAAGATAAAAGAATAAAAAAACGCGTTGATGAATTTCATCAACGCGTTTTATATATTGAGTTTAAAATTATCTTGCGGTTACCGTATCACTTACAAATTTTCCCACAACCAAATAACGTTCGGAATCGTTTGCAGTACAGGTGCTAAGTACGATGATTTCGTCATCCTCGTCAAGCGTAGCGCCCTCTAAAACCTGTTTGGTAAGCGAGGTCGGGTTTGT
>JAFYQN010000035.1 GCA_017559885.1 Clostridia bacterium | reverse complement strand
TAATCTTGCTTCAATAAAACTCAGTAGCGGTTCGCTTTCTCCTGCGTTTAATCCAAATACTACGGATTATAATGTAACTGTTAAATATGATGTAGATTCTATTACCATTACGGGCGCGGTTGCCGACGGAAAAGCTACCTATATTGGTGGCGGCACGTTTGCTCTTGAGGTTGGCGACAATAAAAAGACCCTTACCGTAACGGCAGAGGATGGTACTAAAAAGTCGTATACAATCAATATAAAGCGTATGACCGAACAAGAAACCAAAGACGCCGAACAAGCCGAGCGTGACGCAAACCCACTGCTTGTTATAATCGACGGCGTTGACTACACAATCGTAAACGACCTTGAAAGCGTTAATATACCTGCAGGATTTACCTTGGGAAAATCCACCAGAAAAGATACCGAGATTACCGTTTTAAACGATGACTGCGGCGAATATCAACTTTACTATCTTACCGATACCGAAGGTAACGGCGCGTTTTATACCCGTGATGAAAATGATAAATTCACCCGTATAAGTTATATAAATGCAAACGGAAAATTCTATATCATAGAAGAAATCGATGTTTTAGATACTCTACCAACGGGATACGTGGTAGCAAACCGCGTAGTCGATGGTATAGACGTTAAGGTTTACGCTCACAATAGTGATGAGTTAAAAGACCTTTGGATTATAAAGTGCTATGTAAACGGGCAAAGAGCGTACTATCAGTTTGATAGCGCCGAGGGTACCGTGCAACGCGCGTTGGAGTTTGATTTAGCGGTTAAAGAAACAGAAAATATTGTCGACACTCAACAACAAGATTCTGACAAAAAAGGTTTTGGGTTGTTTGGCGATATGAACGTTACGGGAATAATTGTTTTAGTTGGAGTCGTTTTTGTTGCGCTTTTATTTATAGTGGTGGCAGTGCTAATAATTATAAAAATTGCAACATCGGGCAAAAACGATTATGACGATTATATAATTCCTACCGATGCCGAATTTTCTTTAAACGACTTTGCTCAAAACGTTTCTAACGATGAAGAAACCACGTCTGAAGAGCCCGAAGCAAACGATAAATAGGATTAAAAACAAAAAATGACCCCAAAGATAAAGTCTTGGGGTCTTTTTTTATTTTGTGTCTTTATTATTCTTTTTTTCTTTACGTTTTAAACGTAGTTTTTTAAACTCGGCTTTTGCCGCGTCTTTCATATCGTATAATCTTTTTAGTGTTTTTTGGTCGTTTGGGAAAAAGAGACGAAGTAAAAAAATTGCAATACTTACAGTGATTATTTTCTCAGGAGTAAATGGAATCCATAACGCCGCAAGGTATGCGCCTGCTATGGCTTCCAACCACTCAAGATTAAACCATACGGCAAGCGACGTCGCGATATAAGCCCAACCGTTTGTAATTATCCACGCAATACCGCAACATAAAAGCAAACGAGGGTTAAGTATAAATTCTATAACGGTTTTTAACCAATATTTAAATTTTTCTTTTAGTTTTCCCATATTTTACATCCTCATCTTTGGCATATTTTAACATATTAAATCTTAAAAGTAAACTATATAAATATTGAAATTTGTATTAAGATAATGTAAAATATATTTGCTTAAAAAGGAAACAGGTGAAAATCCCGTACGAGCCCGTCGCCGTAAGGCGCAAAGAAAGTTGTTTTTCTTGCCCTCTTGCCGCAAAAGAGGGGACACGCCATTGAGATTTATCTTGAGAAGGTGAAAAACAAAGCGTCGCAGTCGGAATATTTTTTAAGCAAATGCCTTTTAAAAGGTTGCGAGAGCCGACCGTAAAGGAGAAAAAATAAAATATTTTTAGGAGAATGCAAATTATGAAAAAGACAAGAATTACTAAATTGTTGTCGTTTAGCGTTTGCATTGTGCTTATTGCGGCTATGGCACTATGTATGACAGCTTGTAACGACAAACAGACCGCATCTGACCCTGTATCATCAGATGTGACCGAAACTACAAAACAAGAGGTCAAAAAGGTGGGCGAGGGAGATACAACGTTTGACTTTACAGTGGTTGACCTCGACGGTAACGAAACAAAGTTTCAGGTTGCTACCGATAAGACTACCGTAGGCGAAGCGCTTTTGGATGCAGGTCTTATCGTAGGTGACGAGGGCGAATACGGTCTTTATGTTAAAACCGTAAACGGTATCGCACTTGACTATGACACTGATGGCAAATACTGGGCATTTTACATAAACGACGAGTATGCGATGAGCGGCGCTGACAGTACCGATATTGTCGAAGGCGACCTATACACATTCAAAGCCGAATGATAAAAAAACTTAAACTAAAAGATATAGCGCTTTTAAGTCTGCTTGCCGCGCTTATGTGCGTTGGCGATTTTGCAATGGAGTGGTTGCCAAACGTTCATTTTGTGGGCGTGTTAGTTGTGGCGACAACGGCAGTTTATGGTATATGGGCTTTGCTACCTATATACGTGTACGTATTTTTACAAGGTTTTGTTGCAGGATTTGGCCTTTGGTGGATTGCCTATCTTTATATTTGGGCAGTGCCTTGGCTAATTGTTATGCTAATTCCAAAAAAACTACCCCCAAAAGTCAAAACTATATTGTATATAGCGGTGTGCGCTGCGTATGGATTTTTGTTTGGTACACTTTATGCGCCAAGTCAGGTCATATTGTTTTTTGGCGGCGACTTTAGCAAAATGATTCCTTGGATAATTGCAGGGTTGCCTTTTGATATTACCCACGGTATAAGCAATCTTGTTTTAGGTACGTTTCTTATCTATCCAATAATAAAAATCCTTAAATTTTCGGATAAATATGCAAAATGACGAAAATTTAAATTACGACAAATTTCAGTTGAATTTTTGTCTTGCGACATATATAATATATACGAAATAAAGAAAAGGAGAAACAAAAATGAAAAAAATCATTTGCAAGGTAGAATACGATACCGAAACTGCAGCGCTTATCAAAAAGCATACATACGGCGCATTTGGCGATACCGACGGATATGAAGAAAGTCTTTACGTAACCGAAAGCGGTAAATATTTTCTTTATGTAAACGGTGGCGAGGATTCGATTTATCCTACCGAAAACATCAAGAGAATGTCAGCC
>JAFYQN010000034.1 GCA_017559885.1 Clostridia bacterium | reverse complement strand
ATGGCTATTAGTAGCATAGAAAACCTACCTCTTACAAAGTGCCTTAATGAAACCGCTTCTGCGATAGGTACGGTAGGTCTTACAACGGGAATTACAACTAGTTTGGGTTCGGTTTCAAGAATCATATTGATTTTCTTGATGTATATGGGTAGAGTTGGTGGACTAACAATTGTTTTTGCTACACACTCCGGCGTGCAGAAAAACCTTGTACACTATCCCAAGGATACTATTACTGTAGGTTAAAGGGTGATTTTATGAAAAATATATTACTAATAGGTATGGGTCGATTTGGCAAAACAATGGCGGTAGAACTCGATAAATTAGGTCATCAGGTAATGGCGGTTGACAATCGCGAAAGATGTATAAACGAGTGTGTTGATTTTGTTACAAATGCTCAAATTGGCGATAGTACCAATCCTGAGTTTTTAAAAGGTTTGGGTGTGGAAAGTTATGATGTTTGTATAGTTACAATAAAAAAAGACTTCCAAAGCTCGCTTGAGACAACTACCTTGCTTAAAGATTTGGGAGCGAAGTTTGTCGTTTCTCGCGCTGCGAGTGATTTCCATGCAAGATTTTTATTGAGAAACGGCGCGGATAAGGTTGTTTTTCCTGAAAAGCAAATGGCAAAATGGACCGCGGTAAGATATAGCTCAAACCATATGCTTGACTATGTTGAAATAGACGAAAACGTTTCTATTTTTGAACTAGACGTACCTGAATCTTGGGTAGGAAAGACACTTGCGCAAATAGATGTTAGAAAAAAATATAATATAAATGTTTTGGGCATGTTTATAGACGGCAAGTTATCGACTGTTATGGGACCAGATACGGTTTTCACCGCTGAGCATCCTATTTTGGTGCTTGGAAATTATAAAGATGTTCAAAAAAGCTTTAAATTATAAACGATTTGCTTGACAAAAGCGCGTAAAGGTTATAAAATACTAGTGTATGTTAAGTATATTAACAAAAATGTTTTTTATGGAGGAAATTAAAGATGGTTAGTGCCGGCGATTTTAGAAATGGCGTTACTTTTGAAGAGGATGGACAGGTTTTGCAGGTTGTTGAATTCCAACACGTAAAACCAGGTAAGGGTGCCGCTTTCGTAAGAACAAAGACTAAGAATGTTATTACAGGCGCAGTTATCGAAAAGTCATACAACCCAACTGCAAAGTTCCCAACCGCTTATATCGAGCGTAAGGATATGGAATACTCATACCAAGATGGTGATCTTTACTACTTTATGGATCAGGAAACATACGAGCTTGAGCCAATCAATGCTGCAGAGCTTTCTGACAACTTTAAGTTTGTAAAAGAAAACATGGTATGTAAGGTTCTTTCATACAAGGGTAAGGTATTCGGCGTAGAGCCACCAACATTTGTTGAGCTTACCGTTACCGCTACCGAACCTGGTTTTGCAGGCAACACTGCTACAAACGCTACAAAACCTGCAACACTTGAAACAGGTTGTGAAATTCGCGTACCTCTCTTCATTAACGAAGGCGAAGTTATTCGTGTTGATACTCGTACAGGCGAATACATGGAACGTGCTTAATTGATTATTTAATAACGGAGGAAAATACAATGGATATTTGCGAAAAGATTGCTTATATTAAAGGTCTTGCAGACGGTCTCGATCTCGATACCAACAGCAAAGAGGGCAAAATCATTGCCGCTATTGTTGACCTTTTGGGTGATATCACTGAAGAAATTTGTGACATCGAAGATGCTTGTGATGATATGAGCGAGCAGATTGATGCAGTAGATGAAGATCTTGCTTCTTTGGAAGACGTTATCTACGGCGACGATGATTGTGATTGCGATTGTTGCGATGACGATTGTGACTGCTGTGATGACGAACTTTATGAAGTTGAGTGTCCTTCTTGCAACGATATTATTTATCTTGATGCAGAAATGCTCGAAGATGAAGGTATCGATTGCCCTAACTGCGGCACACACTTAGAGTTCGATTTTGACTGCGATTGTTGTGACGAAGACTGCGATTGCTGTGACGACGCTGAATAATATTTAAAAATAAAATGCCGTGCCGATTTCGTAATCATGCGTAAAGGCGCGGCTTTTTTTAAAAGGATTTTTAAAATGAGTGAAACGCAAGTTAAGTTAAAATATGATATTTGCTCTAACCAAAGCGGCGGTGTGGCAGCCATAATTGTTGCGGCAGGTAGTTCAAGTAGAATGAAGGGTATAAACAAACAGTTTATGCCGATTTTGGGCATACCGGTTATCGCGCGCACCTTAATGGCGTTTGAGTCTTGTGTCGACATTTCAAAAATTGTTATTGTAACCGCGAGCGACAGTGTTGCCGATATGCAAGTTATATGTGAAAAATATATGATTAGTAAACTTTGCGATATTGTTGTCGGCGGAAGCAACCGACATCAATCGGTTATGAACGGAATAAAACGTCTTGATCCGAGCGATGAAAAGGTTATGATTCACGACGGCGCTCGTCCGTTTGTTGACGTTAAAACAATAAGCGAGGTAGCGTACGCGCTCAAAAGTTTTGACGCGGCTCTTTGCGTTTGTAAAATAAATGATACCGTAAAGCAGGTTTCTGACGACGGTATTGTTACCACGACGGTTGACCGTAGTTTGCTATATTCTGCGCAAACACCGCAGGGTGTTGATGTAAAAAAATATATATCGGCTTGTGAAATGTTACCTGATGTTGAAAACCTTACTGACGATGCCTCAGTTATGGAGGCGGCTGGTTATACTGTTAAAGCGATAATATCAAGCGGAAAAAACATTAAAATTACAACGCCTGACGATATTGCAATTGCCGAGGCAATAGTAAAAATGGAGAGTGAATTATGAGAATAGGACACGGTTATGACGTTCATCGCCTTGTAGAAGATAGAAAATTAATTTTAGGCGGCGTTGATATACCATACGAAAAAGGTCTGCTTGGTCACTCCGATGCCGACGTTTTGCTTCACGCGGTAAGCGACGCGTTGCTTGGCGCGGCAGCTCTTGGCGATATTGGTAAACATTTTCCCGATACCGACCCCGCATTTAAAGGCGCCGATTCAAGAGTGCTTTTGCGCAACGTTGTAAATCTTATAAAGCAAAAGGGTTTTTCGGTTGGCAATATTGACTGTACCGTTGTTGCTCAACGTCCAAAACTAAAAGATTATATCGATACAATGCGCCAAAATATAGCGGATGATTGCGGTGTTGAGGTGTCTTGTGTAAACGTAAAGGCGACAACAGAAGAAAACTTGGGCTTTACGGGCGATGGTAGTGGCATATCCGCCCACGCGGTGTGTATTTTGGTATAAAGAGTTTTATCACCTCATAAAATTTATGGGGTGATTTTGCTTGAAAGCGTACGTAACTTTTACTAAAAAAAGATTTCTTATAATACTTGCCGTGTTTGTGTGTATTGGCTTTATTTGTTGCGAGGTTTATACCGCAGGCAATACGATTGCCGACGCTAAAACCAATGCCGACAGATTGACCTTTATTAAAAAATTAGGGTACACACCGCTATGCGACCAACCAAACAGTAAAACGGTCAATCTACCCGAAGCTTTTTATGATGTGTATAAAAATTATAACGCTTTGCAAATATCGGCAGGGTATGATTTATCGCAGTACAAAGGTTGCGAGGTAACAATATACACATATACAATTAATCCGCCAAACGGTTATACGGGCGAGTGTGTTGTAAATTTAATAGTATATAACGATAGGATAATAGGTGGCGACATATCATCTGCGGCTCTTGGCGGATTTATGTTACCACTTGCACGGGAGAAAAAGTGAAAAAACAAAGACTTGACAAATTTATTGCTAATCAGACGCTTCTATCCAGAAGCATCGTACGGACAGGCATTCTAAGGGGTAACGCTACTGTTAATGGTGAGGTTGTTCGTAGCATAGGTGAGATAATTGACGCAGACAGTGACGTTATTACCTATGAGGGTAGCGATATAGGATTTAAAGAATACGTATATATTCTTATGAACAAACCAAAGGGTGTTTTGTCGGCGGCTACCGATAAATCGCGTGAAACGGTGGTTGACCTTGTACCGTCGCATATAAAACGCCCAAATTTAGCGCCTGTTGGTCGGCTTGACAAAGATACAACGGGATTATTGCTTATAACCGATGACGGAGTTTTTGCTCATAATTGCATATCTCCTAAAAAAGCGATATCAAAATCGTATATAGCAACGCTCGACGGCGATATAAACGATGATATGATATTTGCTTTTGAACAAGGCGTAGTATTGGCAGACGGCACAAAATGTCGTCCTGCAAAGCTTGAGCGAATAGGGGAGAACGTCGCTCGTATAATAATTACCGAAGGCAAGTATCATCAAATTAAAAGAATGTTTGGCACAGTTGGTCTTGGCGTCAATGATTTGCGACGCGAAGCAATAGGCGGGCTGCATTTGCCCGACGGTTTAAACGAGGGCGAATGTATAGAAATGACAAAAGAGCAACTTGAAATCGCCATTTTAAACAAAAATGAGTAAAAGGTTAGATACTTTTACCAAAAGTGTGCAAAAAACATTGTGTGAAATAGTTATAGCATTTGTCAAAAAAGTTTGTTATAATAACATAGTAAAATAGGAAATTTATCAGGAGGTCCATTTATATGGCAAGTTTATCTCTTCGCAACGTTTACAAAAGATACCCCGGTGGCGTAACCGCGGTAACCGACTTCAACCTTGAAATCAAGGACAAGGAATTTATCGTATTCGTAGGTCCTTCAGGTTGCGGTAAATCTACAACCCTTCGTATGGTTGCAGGTCTTGAAGAAATTTCTGAAGGTGAAGTTTACATCGGCGATCGCCTCGTAAACGACGTAGCACCAAAAGACCGTGACATCGCAATGGTGTTCCAGAACTACGCACTTTATCCACATATGACAGTTTTTGATAATATGGCATTTGGTCTTAAACTTCGTAAAACTCCGAAGGATGAAATCAAACGTCGTGTTGAAGAAGCTGCTCGCATTCTTGACATTGCTCATCTTCTTGAGCGTAAACCAAAGGCATTGTCAGGTGGTCAGCGTCAGCGTGTAGCACTTGGTCGTGCTATCGTTCGTGAACCAAAGGTATTCTTGCTTGACGAACCTCTCTCAAACTTGGACGCTAAGCTTCGTGCACAGATGCGTACCGAAATTTCTAAACTTCATCAACGTTTGGGTACAACCTTTATCTACGTTACCCATGACCAGACCGAAGCTATGACAATGGCTACTCGTATCGTTGTTATGAAGAGCGGTGTTATCCAACAGGTTGACACTCCACAAAAACTTTACCTCTATCCTTGCAACCTCTTCGTTGCCGGATTTATCGGTTCACCTCAGATGAACTTCATCGAGGCAAAGATTCTTAAAGAGGGTAATGATTTCTTTGCTGAATTCGGTTCAGAAGATACCAAGACCCGCGCAGGCGTTAAGTTTAAGATTAAACTTCCTGCAGACAAGAATAAAGACGATTGTCTCGTTCCTTACATTGATAAGGAAGTTATCATCGGTGTTCGTCCTGAACACGTTCACAACGAGGAAGAACTCCTTGCTGCTAACCCAGACGGTATTGTAGAAGCAGATGTTGAAGTTACCGAACTTATGGGTGCTGAAACATACCTCTATATGAACTGCGAAGGTCAGGCAATCAACGCTCGCGTTGCTCCTACCAACACAGCTCGTCCTGGCGACAAGATCAAGATTGCTCTTGAACCCAGCAAGATTCACATCTTTGATAAGGATACCGAAATTACAATTTGTAACTAAGGTACTCATTAGGCTGCACCGCAATAGCGGTGCAGTTTTTTGTTTATAATACACAATATTAAATGCCTTTTATATACGCATAATTAAAAATCAAGATTTTTTGTGTTTTTTGCAAAAAAAGTCTTGATTTTTTCTTTTTGTGGTACTATAATACATTTAAGTGGTGAAAAGTGTATCGAAAAACCATAAAAGTGTATTAAAGTGGCGAAAGTGAGGTGGCAATTATGCTTTACGGTGGATACGACCATACAATAGATAAAAAGGGCAGAATTGCCATTCCTGCAAAACTGCGTGACGCTTTTGGCGAGACATTTATGATTGCCAAGGGTATTTTTGGTAAAAACTGCTTATGCGTTTACTCTAACGAACAGTGGGAAGTGCTTGTTGAAAAGATTGGCAATTTGCCATCTTCAAAATCAAGCGCGGTAAAGCGTTATCTTTATGACGGCGCTTTTAGTGTTGAATTTGATTCTCAGGGTAGAATACTTATTCCGCAAACACTTCGTGAATTTGCCGGTCTTGAAACCGATGCTCATATAATTGGCGTTGATACCAACCTTGAAATTTGGGACAAGGCAACTTGGGAGAAGGCAAATGCCGAATATACACCCGAAGCTATTGCTTCTATCGTAGAAGATTTAGAGTTTTAAACTATGGAATTTAAACATATCTCTGTTTTACTTTATGAAACAATTGATTCATTAAATATAAAATCCGATGGTATATATATTGACGGCACTGCAGGTGGTGCAGGTCATTCAAGCGAAATTGCAAGACGACTTACAACAGGTCGTCTTATCGCGCTTGATCAAGACCCCGACGCCGTTAAAACAGCTGCCGAACGACTTAAAGGTTATAACGCAACGGTTGTGCAGTGCAACTTTTCCGAGATGAAACAAGCTACCAAAGACCTCGGTATTGACGGTGTCGATGGTATTTTACTCGATCTTGGTGTTTCGTCTTATCAACTTGATAACGGCGAACGTGGTTTCTCATATAAATATGATGCGCCGCTTGATATGCGTATGAGTCAAAGCGGCACAACGGCGGCTGATCTTGTAAACAGTTTATCGGTTGACGAACTTACAAAAATCTTTCGTGATTACGGCGAAGAAAAATTTGCGTACAAAATTGCAAACCGCATTGTAAGCGAACGACAAAACAAAAAAATCGAAACTACTATTGAGTTGGCAGATATTATAGCTTCTTGTTATCCTGCGGCGGCTCGCCGCGACGGTAATCCTGCAAGAAAATGCTTTCAGGCAATAAGAATTGCAGTAAATGATGAATTAGGTCATCTTGAACGCGTCCTTGACGATGCTTTCGAATTGCTAAACGAAGGCGGAGTGCTTTCAATTATTACCTTTCACTCATTAGAGGATAGAATAGTAAAACAAAAATTTAAAGAATACTGCACAGGTTGTACCTGCCCACCCGATTTTCCGGTTTGTGTATGCGGTAAAAAACCACGCGGTAAATTGGTGTTTAGAAAACCCGTTACCGCAAAAGAAGAGGAATTGGCAGTAAACCAACGTAGCCGAAGCGCAAAACTACGCGCAATAGAAAAAATATTATGATTTTTAAAATATAGGATGGAGGAACCCCACGGTGGACAATTTAAAATATTATAACGATAGTCTAGCGTATGATTTTGAGATGTTTATGCCTCGCAAGGCAGAACCTGTAAGAAAAGATAATATTGTTAAATTGCCACAAACCAGAGTGCGTACCCGCGCAAAAAAACGCGCTGTAAAGCAAGTGTCGGCATCGGCGTTTGCAGTTATGGCAACGGTATTTGTTTTGTTTGCTTTATGCGGCAATATCTTTTTAAGACTTCAAATTAACGAGGTTAACTCTAAAATCAACGACATAAAAGCCGAAATCAACGCTCTCGAAAGCGAAAAAACCGCTCTCGAAGTTGAATTTGAACGAGTTATATCATACTCTAATATAGAGTTTGAGGCGGCCGAAATCGGTATGCAAAAAATGGACAAGGATCAGGTAAAATATATACAGGTAAATGACAAAAACACCGCCATAACCAAAGACGGTGAAACAATTACAAGCACCGCAGAATAAAGTGATACTTTGTTTGGAGCGGTAATATAATATTAACAATGAATACGAGAGTCGGGGTAAAAACGCCTGCTCTCGTTTTCGGGTATTTTTTGAAATGACGGGAGGTAGGGCAAATGTCTTTAAGACCAAATCAATCCAT